>NZ_QUJI01000009.1:0-119636 GCF_003480545.1 Clostridium sp. AM29-11AC | reverse complement strand
GAGCTGGCGCTGGCGCCGCTGCTGGGGCCGGTGCTGCCGGAGCGGCTGCTGGTGCAGGAGCTGGAGCGGCTGCCTTAGGTGCAGAAGCCTTGCCTGTAAATCCCTCCTCTACTGTTACCTCATAGACATTTCCATTTACTGTGATTGTATAGTTTTTCATCATTTCTTCCTCCTGATTGATACAGTCTGATTCTAAGCTCTCTTCCAGTTAGAGCCTGATTTTCTTCTGATAGAACGGACAACCAGTCCCTCAACAGGAACATTCTGCGCTGCTGAGATAGCTGCCGTAATTACAGCCACAAGTTCCAGATCGTCTGCCAGATTCTCCTGGGACGCTGCCGGTGCTGAAACATCCGGTGCTTTCGCCTGAACCGGAACGGCCACAGCTTTGATCGAAGCGGGAGCTGCTGCCGGGGCCGGAGCTGGGGCTGGAGCTGGGGCTGAAGCCGGAGCCACTGCTGGCGCTGGCGCTGGGGCCGGAACCGGGGCTGGAGCTGGGGCCGCTGTCTTCTCGGCTGCCTTCTCCTTCCTCTTTTTCTCCCAGTCATTGACAATCTTCAAACGGCCGATAATGAAACTGATGAAGATCAGAACGATAAATACCGTTCCCATGCCCATAATCATATTTAAGAACGCTTTTTCCAGCTTTTCTCCAATCGTAAACTCTGGCGTAAATGTCATTTCAGTAACAGTGAGAACACTGCCGCCATACTGGTCTTCCTGCGCCTCGGCTGTCAGGACAAAATTCATATCCCGCTTCTCATAGACGACTGTCATATCGATCTCGTATGTGTCTTCATCTGCAGCCGTTACCTCAAGGGCTTTCTCTCCTCTTGCCTCGTCTGCTCTGATCAGCGGAGCGCCTGTTTCATCTACCTCAAGGCTTCCCAGATCCTCTTTTACAGATTTCCAGGATGACAGCGCTGTAGCAATTACGGTGTTGTCTGTCTTTTCTGCTCTCTTAATCTGCTCGTCCAGCTCCTCGTCACTGTATCCGGCAAAGGTTGAAAGATACTGTCCCGCTCCGTTTACGAGCGTCTCCCGTATCTCATCCGTGAGCTCAGCTGAGCTGGTTTCCTCACTTTTCGTGCAGCCGGACAGAACAAAGAAGCAGGTTATTGTGCATAATACAAGCAGTAACCGTTTAATATTCTGTTTCATAGATTTGTCACCTCGTCTTAGACTGTGCCATGCTTCTTGGATGGACGTCCCTCTCTTTTTGTGAATAACATCTCAAATGCGGCAATTACGCGCTGTCTTGTCTCCTCCGCCTTGATAATATCGTCCACATAACCTCTCCTTGCTGCAGCCTCAGCGCTGGACTGGAGCTTTTCATACTCGGACGCCTTCTCGGCAATCAGAGCAGCGGCATTGTCAGACGCCTGAATCTCCTCTGCATACATGATCTTGGCTGCTGCTGTTTTGTCCATCATTCCGATCTTTGCAGACGGCCATGCATATACAATATCGGCTCCGATGGATTTGCTGTTCATGGTTACGTAAGCACTTCCATATGCCTCTCCCACTACCACAGTTACCTTCGGAACATCTGCATTGGCAAACGCGTATGTCAGCCTTCCTGCTGCCTTCGCGATTTTCTTTTCCGTGCACTTGCACTGCTTGTAGCCCTTTGCATTTACAAGCGTCAGCACAGGGATTCCAAAGGCATCACAGAAGTTCACAAACTCTGCCGCCTTCTCACATCCGCGGGCGGAGAGAGCTGCATCAAATTCCTCAGTTTTCTCGTTTTCATCATTCAAAATTTCTGTGCGGTTAGCCACACAGCCGACAGTTGTGCCATTTAAGCGGATAAATCCAACTGCCATATCCGGGCCGTAATTTTTCTTCACCTCGAAGAAGAAGTAATTGTCGGAAATCATGGAGAGAGCCTTTCCTGTGTCTCCCCTGAATCCCTCAATATTTTCGCAGAGGCGGTTTAAGTCGTCGCTGCACTCGTCATAGGACATGTCATCCTCATTGTTTGCCGGAAGGATGGATACGAGGGTCCGCATCTTTTCTAAGATCTCCTCCTCTGTTCCAACCATATCCGCCAGACCGCACTCTCTGCTCTGGAAGTCTGCTGAGGCTGTATCGCACTTGGAATCGTCATTGCCGGAAAGAGCATTGGGGGAGTTGACAAACAGTTTTCCCTTCTCCTCCATAAATACAAAGTCAGCAAGAGCAGAAGAGACGGCCATCCCGCCTCCGCAGGTTCCAAATACCGCACAGAGCTGAGGCACCACGCCTGAGGCCATTGTCTGATTAAGATACATCTGCCCGAAGCCGTCCAGAGCATCTGTGCCCTCCTGAAGTCTTAATCCCGAGCAGTCTAATAGTCCAATCACCGGCGCGCCCATCTTCATGGCCATGCGGTAGATATTCGCAATCTTTTTTGCGTGCATCTCACCTACAGAGCCTCCCATCACAGACGCATCCTGGCTGTACACGTACACAAGGCTGCCCTCAATGGTTCCGTAGCCTGTGATTACGCCGTCTGCGCTGGTCTCCTGTGCCGTCATGTTGAAGTCTGTGCTTCTCGCTGTCACATAAGAACCAACTTCAACAAAACTGTTATCATCAAGTAAAGCTTCGATTCTTTTACCTGCTGATGTTTTTGCTGAATTACTCATTTTGCAGTCCTCCATTTTGAAATAGTTTGACATGGAATGCTTTCGTAAAAGATACCTTTTCGTTGCAGTCCCATTTTCGCCTAGTATATATTGTATATGGTTATCCCTCAAATTGCAAGTTTTATTAAACATATCTGACATATCTTTGTTGTTTTGTTACACTTTTCCATATGGAACTCTTTAAAAAGACTACTCGCTTCATATAAACTCCGCAGGCGGCTGCAGACATCCTGTTTCCAGTCTGCTCCCCAACTTACATATTTTATCAATATAACTGCCGGACAGACCGCTCATACTACTAAGGAATCAGATTCCGGTGATTTTGTGCAGCCGGTATTTCAGAATCACAGCCGGCAGCTGCAAAATCCCATTATTTACTATTCAAATATTCAAAGAAAGGAAGGTGGAACAGATGACTGCAGCATCCAGCAATGAAACAGCAGCCTGCCGATGCCATTTGAGCCTTGCCATTGTTTCCGTGCCGTCCCAGCCCTGGGAAAAGCCGATGGAGCTTGAAACAGCTCTCTGCAGGGGAACTGTATTTGAAAGTCTTGACATGCCGTTTTTTGTAGGAGGTGAGAAGCATGACCAACAGCACAGCATCATCTGACCGAACCTCTCTGCTGAGGGAGATCGATAAAATCAGCTTTGCAGTCAATGAGTTTACACTCTTTTTGGACACCCATCCCGACTGTCAGGAAGCTCTCCTTGCTTTTAACAGCGCAGCCAAAACCCGAAAAGAGCTTATGAAGCAGTACGCCGATGCCTACGGTCCTCTGACCGTCGACTGCATAAGTGCCGAGGGCCCTGCCGATCACTGGAGCTGGCAGGATGGCCCCGCACCCTGGGAAGGAGGAATCATCTGATGTGGAATTATGAAAAAAGGCTTCAGTTTCCCGTAAAAATTACGAATACCTGTCCCAAAACAGCCCGGCTCATCATCAGCCAGTTTGGCGGGCCGGACGGGGAGCTGGCTGCTTCCATGCGGTATTTGTCCCAGCGCTATTCCATGCCCTGCAAAAAGATCGGCGGTCTTCTCACCGACATCGGAACGGAGGAGCTGGCCCATCTGGAAATGATCTGCGCCATTATCTATCAGCTCACTAAAAACATGACAGTGGATGACGCCAGAACTGCAGGCTTTGACGCTTACTATATCGATCACACAGCAGCAGTCTGGCCTCAGGCTGCAGGAGGAATTCCCTTCAATGCCTGTGAATTTCAGAGCAAGGGAGATGCCATCACAGATTTAACGGAGGATCTGGCGGCTGAACAGAAGGCACGAACCACTTACGACAACCTGCTGCGCATTATTACCGATCCCGACGTACGCGCTCCCCTTCAGTTTCTGCGCGCAAGGGAGATCGTTCATTTTCAGCGTTTCGGTGAGGCCTTAGAGAATCTCAAGGATTCCCTTGACTCGAAGAACTACTATTATTTTAACCCTGAATTTGACAAGCAATTCAATAAACCCACCCTTTAGCAGAGGTTCCTGGCAGGAATGCGGGCATAAAATCCCACCACGTCGGCGCGAAGCTGCTAAGGAGACCTTTTTCCTCCGTTCGAAGATCAGAGCCTGCCAGCTGTCTTATGCCATGAGGCACTTCGCGGAAGTAAAAACGGCCGCCGGATTCCTTATTCAGAATCCGGCGGCCGAACCGTTTTTCGATGCCGAAGTATCACGTGCATCTGAATGCTCCGACCAGAAATTTATTTTAACACTCTTTCCGCTGCGGCAGCGTGCCAAACACTAATTCCTGTTCCTCGCAAACAATCTTAACAGATATAAAAACAGGTTGATGAAATCAAGGTAGAGCTGAAGGGCTGAGAATATCGACGCCTTGGCAAGCAGCTCGCTGTTGCTGGAAAAATACTCATAGTTTCTGCGGATCATCCCCACATCGTAAGCGGTGAGAGCCAGGAATATGATAATCCCCAGGTAGCAGATGCCTGTCTCCATAGCAGTCAAATTTAAAAACATGGAGAGCAGATTAAACACAATCAGAAACAGAAGACCTCCTATTAAAAGGGGGCGGATTCTGGACAGATCGATCTTTGCCACATAAGATACCGCAGCCATCAGTCCAAAAAATACCGACGTTGCTCCGAAAATAAAAATCAGCATTCCTGAGCCGATAAGCAGAAAATAGGCGGAAAATACGATCCCGTTTAACGCTGCGTAAAAGAGAAACATGGCTCTGGCCGCTGACACAGAAATCTTGTGAATTCTGGCAGACATACTGATAACCACAAAAAGCTCAATTCCCGTGATCACAAAAATACCATAGGGATTTGAGAATACCAGCATCGTAATCCCTGTTGCATATCCCGTGTATGCCATCGCAAAGGTGACGAGAAGCCCTGCAAACATCCACAGAAATGTTTTAGCCGTGTATGTAGAAAGACTTTCCCCGGCGAAACCTTCAGCCTGGCCGTACTGGTTCATAGAATTGTACTCCATATGCATCCTTCCTTTCTTAAAAAACGCTTCAGATACCCATAGATTAGCACAACAGCCGGAATGTGTCTACTGTTTTCTCACATTTTCGGCTGTTTTTCTGCAGCAGTCCAGCCCCTGCTCTCTGCCGGCAGCTTGAACTGTCCCGTTTTCCGGTATTTTACAGCGTCCCGGAAGAAACTGGGGAGCAGGATTCTATGCTCTCCTGCGGCGTTTTCTCCGCAGTCCAGGCAGCTTTACATTAAATTTTTTCAGTGAACTGAAACAATAAAAATAAATCAGGAACAGGATACTTGTAATGCTCCATGTCAGCGGATAGCTGAAAATTACCGTCATGATATTGGGGCTGATCGGGACTGCAATTAAAATCCAGATCACACGGAGAGCGCATACGCCGAGAGCCGTCATTATCATGGGAATCCAGCAGTCGCCCGTTCCGCGCAGGGAACCGGAGAGAATCTCAATACAGACATAGGTCACAAAGGTGGGGACCAGGAAATGGAGAATCTGCATTCCCTTTTCAATTACTGCCGCATCTGTCGTAAACATGAGATAAATGTAGCCGCCTCCCAGATAGAGGGAAACGCTCAGTAAAATTGTGATGAGGAAGCTGAGCCCCAGGCAGACATAAATTCCTCTCTTCACCCGATCCATCTTCCCTGCACCGTAATTCTGTCCTACGAATGTGGTGACGGAAATTCCCAGGGCGCTGATAATCATCCAGTAAACACTGTCGATTTTGCTGTAGGCTGTCCAGGCAGCCACGGTATCTGTACCCAGGGAATTCACGCTGCTCTGAATGATGATGTTGGATGCAGAGTACATGACAGACTGAAGGCCGGCAGGAAGACCGATCCGCACAATCCTCATTACCATATAGAGGTTCAGGCGTATCTTTTTGATGATCAGCTTGTATGTATCCTCAGTCTTCAGGAGCCGCCTTGTAATCAGCACCGCGCTGACAAGCTGGGATGCAATCGTGGCTATCGCCGCTCCTCTCACATCCATCTTAAGTCCGACTACCAGCGCCAGGTCGAGAACAATGTTTGTCAGACAGCTGGCCATCAGGTAATAGAGCGGACGTTTGGAATCTCCCACTGCACGCAGGATTCCTGCACCCATATTGTAGATCAGGTTGGGGATAATTCCCAAAAAGTAGATTCTGATATAGGACAGAGAATAACTCATAATGTCCTCTGGTGTCCCCATAGCACGCAGAGCAATCGGTGAACAGAAAATACCGATCAGCATCAGTCCCACACCGCAGGCCAGGGAAAAGGCAATGGCCGTGTGAACCGCCTCGCTGACACGCTTCGCCCTTCCGCCGCCGTAAAACTGCGCGATGATTACTGTAGCTCCTGATGAGAGTCCCACGAAAAAGCCGACCAGAAGGTTGATCAGCGTTCCCGTGCTGCCTCCAACTGCCGCCAGGGCCTCCTTGCCGACAAAGCGTCCCACTATAACAGCGTCCACGGTATTGTAAAGCTGCTGAAAAAATGTACCGAACAGAATGGGGAAGAAGAAAATAAGGAGCTGCTGCCAGATAACCCCCTCTGTTATCCCGTTGCCGCGCCCTGATTTTTTCTCCTCCATCCTCTGACTTTCTGCCGTAGCTCTCATACTCTTCTCCTCTTTCAGTCTCAGGATTTTTCTCTTGTTTTGAATCGTTTCTCAATTTAAGTTTTTAAACTTTTTCTCTCTTTGGATTTCAGGCCTCCTCAGCCCTGCTCTGATTTCCTCCATGGGAAATCTTTATAAAACAGCTTCCGCAACCGTTTCCGGCTCACGTCCATTGGTTTCTCTGCCATCCGTCAGTTCAGCTCAGCAATCCTTGTAACTGCCACATAAATATGTGAAATCTTATACCAGGTAGCAAAATCCACTACTCCCGTCTGCGGGAGTCCGAAAATAGACTGGAAGGTTCTCACGGCCTCCGCTGTAGCCGGGCCGTAAATTCCATCGGGCTGTATTCTCGGAATGGCTGTATAGATTGTGGCGATCGCATCGAGCTGCTCCTGCATCTGGCGCACCTTGCTGCCGCGTGAGCCGATGGTAAGATCGGTTCCGGGAAAAGATGCAGGAATTCCCGATATCTGCTCTGCTGTATTGATATACATATCATTTCCGTAGAAGCTTCTCAGAATTTCAATCGGGCTGTAGCCCTGCTCCCCGAGGGCACAGGACCCCCACTGTGTCATCCAGTTAGGGCAGCTTACTCTTACTCCGTCACAGTACTGTGTCAGGATTGGCTGCTTCACATCCGGTCTGGACAGATAGCTGTCAAAAATATCATCTACCACCACAGAGATCGTGTCGAAAATGTCTCTTCCGTAAATCCACTTGTGGTCAAAGGCTGTGGAGGAAGTAATGGTAAAATCGTAGCCCTGATTTCGATACCATTCTGTGTATACACGGTTCAGGGTAAAGGACATTATTGCCAGCACGTTGGCCACGATTGTGGCCTGCGGCCAGGTGGCGTAAATCTCGCTGCAGGCCACATTCTTTATGTAGTCGCGGTAAGGCACGTAATAATCCTTTGCGCTCCTGTCGGTAGGCACTCCGTCGTGAACAACGATAGTCTGTGGGACCACCACCCGGCTCAGGACAATCTCGCCGCTCTCGGTCACTGGCTTAATCTCTGCTTCCGCAATCTTGGGCGGATAGGTCTCATACAGCGTATGCCCCGGAATATTGATATTGGCCATCTGATCGGTATTCACCACAATCGGCCGCATCCGCACCGGCTGTATGGCCGTAATGCCGGGCAGAATCTCCGTGCCCGTAATGTCCACCGCTTCATATCCTGGAGCTGAAATGTGAAGATTATAAACGCTGTATGGGCGCACTGTATTCTCGCTTTCAAGGCTCAGAGCAAGAGGAGGAGTATCCAGTTCCACGCTCTCCGTCTGCCCGGAGTTGTCTGTGGCCAGCTCTTCAAGAACTCTGCCGTCCTCCTCCTGAACAGTCACCACCGCATCCTGTATGGGAAAATTGTTCTCCTCATTGACTACATCCACCTGTAAATACCCGCGTCCTCCGGCTGCCGCCTCGCAGGCCCTAACTCCTGTCATATATCCGCGCATCGCAATAACCTCTCTTAAATATTCTTCTCTGGTTACTATATGATATAATCCGGTCCGCGAACATATGACTTCGCCTGATTTTTTGTTTTCTGTCCTACTCTACCGGTCTGGTGGCAGCCTCAAGCCACTTTCTGTCATCCTCCTCAAGATGAGGTGCCATCACCTCGTATACCTGTCTGTGGTAAGTGTTCAAAAGTTCAATATCACGTTTTTCCATCCACTTTGTGTCAATGGCGTCCCGATCAATCGGAACCCAGGTGAGGTTTTCAAACTGCATGAACTGGCCGTACTCGTTTTTCTCTGCCTTTACGCAGAGCATCAGATTCTCCGTCCTGATTCCGAATTTTCCCTCAAAATACAGGCCGGGCTCGTCAGAGGTCACCATTCCCTCCTCAAAAACGGCGTTGTCCTGGCGTTCCGGAACGACCCTCCAGCGCACTCCGTTGGGACGCTCGTGCACATTCAGAAGGTATCCTACTCCGTGGCCCGTTCCGTGGTTGAAATCAAGTCCCTCTCTCCAGAGAAGCTCCCTGGCAGCCAGATCGAAGTTATACCCATGGCAGCCATAGGGGAATTTCACATTCAGAAGCCTCAGCATGCAGGCCGCAACCAGAGTAAAGTACTTCTTTTCTTCCTCCGTCACCGGTCCTAAGGCGATCGTTCTCGTAATGTCTGTGGTTCCCTCATAGTACTGACCGCCGGAATCTACCAGATAAAGCCCCCTTGGCTCCAGCTTTTTATTAGTCTCCGGTGTCGCGGAATAGTGGCAGAGAGCCGCATTTTCCCCGTATGCGGAGATGGTGTTAAAGCTCAGGCCCAGGCAGCCCTCGGTCTCCATTCTCAGGCGATCCAGATGCGCCTCAGCAGACATCTCGTCCATCTCGATCTTGCCCACATTTTCCTTCATCCAGCGCAGGTGGCAAATCATGGCCACAGCGTCCTTGATATGGGCCTTTCTTATATTCTCCATCTCTGTCGGATTCTTTACGGCCTTGGCGGCTGATGTGGGATTCATCTGATTCAGAATCTCATTTGTCCCGTCCAGGCTCTGGCAGATGGAAAAGTTCACATGACTCTTTTCCAGAAGAATTCTCTCGTTCCGGAAAGCCTTCACCAGTACATAGATATCATTGTACGGCATAATTCTGACTCCCAGGCCCTCCAGGTACTCCCGTACTGCCTGGTCCATCGTCTTCTCATTGATAAACAGGAACAGCTTTTCCTCCGTAATGACCATATAGGAGAGTACAACCGGATTGCAGGGAACGTCGTTTCCGCGGATATTGAGGAGCCATACAATGTCGTCCAGAGTTGTCAGGATATGGACTGTGGCCCTCTTTTTCCTCATCTCTTCCCTGAGCTCTGCAATCTTCTGTGCTGCTGTTTTACCGGCATATTTCACATCCAGGACCCACACCTTTTCTGCCGGAAGCTCCGGGCGTTCCTTCCACAGAAGGCCGATCAGATCCTCCTCGCTGGAAGCCGTTACGGCTTTCTTTTTCAGGCGGCTGAGCAGTCCCTCTCCCATCTCGTCATTCACTACGCGGCCGTCAAAGCCCAGCACACCGTTTTCCGGCATCTTATCTGACAGGTACTCTTCGATGGTGGGCACGCCCTCCTGTCCCATCCTGAAGAGCTTCACCTCGCTGCCGTCAAGCTGTTTGCCCGCCTGGACAAAATAGCGGCCGTCTGTCCAGAGCCCTGCCTCGCTGCGGGTAATCACGGCTGTTCCTGCTGAGCCTGTGAAACCTGTAATAAACTCTCTGCACTTAAAATGATCCCCCACATACTCAGACTCATGGAAATCTGCTGTGGGTACCAGGTAGGCATCGATTCCGCGCTCCTCCATCAGCCCGCGGAGAGCCTCAATTCTTTCATTCACTGTATTCATCTGCAAAACCTCCTGTTCCTTACTGTAATGATGGGCCGAAGTCCACACTCTGCCTCTGCATTTTCTGTCTTCCTGCCCAGAAAACTGACAGGTTCCCCCTGCTTTTCAGGCGGAAGAACAATTCCCGGTGTAAGTAAACCTTCCGTTTTAGAGCAGAAAAATATTGTGCTTCTCTGCCTCTGCCCGGATTCCATCGGGCCAGACGGAAGACTGCACCTCTCCGATGTGAGCCTTTCTCAGATAAAACATGCAGATTCTGGACTGGCCAATACCGCCTCCTACTGTGCAGGGAAGCTTGCCCTCCAAAAGTTCCTTCTGGAAAGTGAGCTCTGCCCTCTCCTCGCAGCCTGCCTTCTTTAACTGTTCTCTGAGCGTCTTCTCATCCACGCGGATTCCCATGGAGGAGAGCTCCAGCGCGATATCAAGAACAGGATAGTACACGATAATATCACCGTTCAGCTTCCAGTCATCATAGTCCGGGGCCCGGCCGTCATGTCTCTCGCCGGAACGGAGCTTGTCACCTATCTGCTCAATAAACACTGCCTTGTGGAGCTTTGCAATCTTATATTCCCTCTCCTTGGGCGTGCAGTCCGGATACATGTCCTCCAGCTGCTGTGTTGTAACAAATTCGATGTGATCGGGAAGATATCTTCCTATATATTCATATTCATACGCCATGTAGTCCTCTGTCACCTTGAGAGCCTTGTACACAGCCTTTACGATAAGCTCCAGGGTCTCCCTGGTGCGCTCCTCTCTGGCAATGATCTTTTCCCAGTCCCACTGATCCACATAGATCGAGTGGATATTGTCGGTGTCCTCATCGCGTCGGATCGCGCTCATATCTGTGTAGAGTCCCTCACCGACTCCAAACCCGTACTGCTTCAGCGCCATTCTCTTCCATTTGGCAAGGGAATGGACAATCTCAGCCGGTCTGTCGCTTTGTTCCTTGATTCCAAAGGAAACGGGGCGTTCCACACCATTCAGGTTGTCGTTGAGTCCCGACTCAGGCAGCACGAACAGCGGCGCAGACACGCGCGTTAAATTTAGCTGCTTCGCAAGCTCCCTCTGAAAAAAATCCTTGATAATCTTGATAGCCACCTGTGTTTCCCGAAGGCCGATGGCAGGTTCGTAGTTCTCTGGTACTATTAAGTGCTCCATGCTGCATTCCCCTTATGTCTTTTATTTTCCCAGACAGCTCTGCTGTATGGGGGTCAGCGCTCTCGGTGTCCTTCATGATGCCTGCTGATTCTCTTCTGAGCCGCATCCTGACCTCCGTAAGCCGGAAATCTGACCTGTTTGACAATCAATTATATCACTGGTCCTTTGTTTTGGGAATACACTACTTTTCCTAATTTTCTGCTGAAATCTTTCGTCTTTTTTACATCCCTGCAGCCCGTCCTCCGGCACCTGCCATCGGCCTTCTATTCCTCAAAAAGGCCAAGCCTGATGCATGCATTCCAGATTCCGTCCTGCTCAATTGGATCTGTCACCAGATCCGCACACTTCTTCAGCTCCTCTATGGCATTTCCCATGGCTACCCCTGTGCCGGCCTCCTGGATTACCTCCATATCATTCATGCTGTCGCCGAAAGCCACTGTATCCCTGAGATCTGTGTCCTCTCCGAAATATTCTGCCAGGCATCTGAGTCCGTCTGCTTTGGAGTATCCCTTTTCAATCACATCTGCCCCATGCTTTCCTGCAAACAGAGGAAGCCGAAGCTGATGAAATCTGTGTTCGATCTGGGCCGCCTGCTCTTCATTTCCAACAAAGGCCAGAGTCCTCACCTTCATCTCCAGAAGCTTCCAGGGATCACAGAATCTTCTTCCCGTGATTCCCCACAGTCTTCTGTCGCTCTCCTCCACTACCTCCGGATGAATATAGTAGTCCTCGTCGCCCACTGTCACTCCCACGGCAAATCCGCAGGCATCGCAGTAGGTGAGAAGCTCCCTCAAAAGTTCTTTGTCAAACTCATGCTCATAGAGGAGCTTTTCTCCCACTGTCACCTTTGTGCCGTTTAAATGTACGATCGCATCCGGCTTTACTATATCCCTGAATTTTGAGCTGTAGTAATTGTCCATGTCCCTGCCTGTGGCCAGCACTATTTTGTGTTTTTCCCTGAGCCGTCTGATCGCCTGCAGGGCGCTGGGTGTTATCTCCCCGGTCTTATGATCTAAAAGTGTCATGTCCAAATCGAAGCTAATCATACTGCGCCTTCCTCCTGAGGTAATTCTTATCTTTTGATACTTTCATTATAGCATAGACAGACTTTCCGGTATATTTTTATTTGCGCTGCATTTTGCCGGCTCTTTCACGGCGCCATCCCTCCTTCCTGAGGCGGAAAGGACAGGAATTGTTTAAATTTACCATGTTTTTCAAAAAAATTAAAATTAGGGCTTCCCTTTTTTTTATTTTGTGGTATAATGAATTAGGATTTCCAATCGGGGTATGGCGTAGCTTGGTAGCGCGCTCGGCTGGGGGCCGAGAGGTCGCAGGTTCAAATCCTGTTGCCCCGATTAATTATGAGGGAAGAGTTTCCAGCGGCTTTTGCCGCGGGAAGCTCTTTTTTTAACTGTATCCGTTGATTTCCGGCAGCGGCTGCTGTCTGGTACTGTTTTTCTGTACCTGTTCATTTTCCATACTTTCACGGTTTTAACTTTTTATAGCCAAGGCACTGTACTGTCTTATTTTAGAAATTATTTTATCAGCGAAAAAGGAGGAATTTGTTATGACTGAAAAAAGAACGGAGGAACTTGTGGAGAGGGCTGTCAGGCTCCACCGGATGGGCTATAACTGCGCCCAGTCCGTTGCCTGCGCTCTCAGCGAAGAGGTGGGAGTTGATGAAAATATCTGTTTCAGGCTGATGGAAGGCTTCGGTCTCGGCATGGGACAGATGCAGGAAACCTGCGGAGCCGTGTCAGGAGCAGTGGCTGCTCTGGGCTTTTCAAACAGCATCGGAACCCAGAGCCCTTCCACAAAGGCTTCCACCTACGGTCTTGTACGGCAGGTGAGGGAACAGTTTCTTCAGAAGAACGGTTCTACAGTCTGCAGTGAACTCAAGGGGCTGACAGGAGGCAGCATGCTGAGAAGCTGTCCCGGCTGCATTGAAGATGCCGTAAGAATCGCCTGCAGCCTGATGAAGGATGCAGACGGCCAGCCGTAAGATTCTCTTTAAAGCAGAAGGTTCTTTCTCATCACACCTTCAGAAACCGGCGAAGCACACACAGAAAGAGTCCCCAAACAGATACCTTTAAGATTGTCTCTGCTTCCGGAAGCATGATGTCAAGAAAGCGCTCCGTTCCTGCAAGCAGTGCCTGTCCTTCCAGAAACAGTTCTGCCCTGGGCGCTGCCCAGGAAATGGCAGCCAGCAAAAGGAAAGCGGTGAACCCTCTTCCCAGATCCGCGCTGACTACTTTATCTCCTGATGCAAAATGGCGTTTGGTCATAATCCAAAGTGCTGAAATGCAGGTAAAGAACAGATAGCCTCCCGACAGCGCCAGATAGCTTGCCAGACTGACATTCCTTTCTGTGATCAGCACTCTTATGGAGCCAAGCCCCTCTCTTCCTGTCCAGAACCCGGGGAGGGCATGGAAGGCAAGCCAGAGCATGAGCAGAGCGCAAAACAGCTGCGAAGCCCTGGAACAGAACTTAGCAAGCCCTCCCGGCAGATGAAGCCTTGGAAGTGAGAGGGAGGGCAGTTTCGCCTTCTTCTTTTTCGCCTTTTCAGACGCCTTCCCGGATTTTTTCAGGCTCTTATAGCTTTCACGCTTCTCCTGCGTGTCCGGTTCTTTTCTCGCCCTGCTCCTTCCTCTTTCCCGTCCGGCACTGCTCTCAGACTGCCGCTCTCTTTTCACCGAACGGCGGTATTCCCAATCCCGGCCGGAATGCCGGCTAAGCTCCCGGGCACTCTCCTCTCTCTGCTCCCTTTCCTTTTCAGTTATTTCAGCCCTCTCCTGTCTGCCGTGGAAGCTGTCATCTGCGAGGGCGCCGTCTCTCCAGCCGCTTTCTCTCTGCTTTGGTTCAGCTCTCCGGATTTCTTCTGTTCTTTCTCCTGAGACCAGGTATATTCTGCACTCGCTGCAGTAATTTCCCTTTATTTTTCTTCCGCACTTTGGACAAATCATACTCTTCTCCCGTATTTTTCTATCCTCTTCGGATTTCACTCGTCTTTTATCTGTCTGAAAATCCATTTGCCATATTTTTACAGTTTCTGCTTACAGGATTTTCAGTTATACCTTATCACAGAATTGTGAAAATTCAGAGTCCTTTCCCTTATTTTTTCCTTACAGCTCACCTACCGCTCATCCTGCAGCGGACTGTTCAGAATCTCCACCAGCTCTCCCGGCGTCATGTTTCTCTCCTCCATAATTTCCACAATCTGGCGAAGCTCCTCCTCTTTCTTCTGCCTCAAAAGCTCCTTTTCCTGCTGCCTCAGCTCCCTGAGCTGCGCCTCCTGAGAAGAGATGGCCGTCCTGAGCTCTTCCAGCTTTTCTGTACATGTTTTTTTTCTTCCTCTGGGCATGTTTCTTTCTCCTTTTCCATTACAATCTATTGACGGCAATATGCCTGTCGCCTGTCAGTCCCCTGTCCGTCTTATGCTTTTCTTTTCAGCAGTCATTTTGAACAGTGAAATGGCGGATCATGATTATGAATATAATTAATTTATATGTACAAGGAGGCTGGAATAGAACAAAGGACGGCTCTGAATACTCCCTGAAGCCTTTTCCAGGCTCTCTCAGCGCAGCACCGGTGCAGCATTGTAAAAAGCCTGGTTTTTCTCTCCGCCTGTGACCAGCTCCACGAAGCCCTTCATGGGGGCAGAAAGGTATCTTCCCCTGGGAATCGCCAGATGGTTTTCATTTCGCAGCTCAACTCCCTCTATTTCAAAGGTGACCAGGCTGCCGTTTTTCAAAAACTCCTCCGCCATTATATCCGGAAGGAAGGTAATCCCAAGACCCGATACAGCAGCACTGATAAGCGACTGGGAATTGACGCTGACCCAGGATGCCGGAAGCTCCAAATCCTGCTGGAGCATTGCACCGTCCAATACATCACGTATCGCGCTCCCCTTTTCCCGAAGAAGCAGGCTTTCCCCTGACAAGGCTTTCGCGGGCAGCACCAGCTTTCCCGCCATTTCCCCCGTCTTCTCCCTGTCTCCGTCTGCCCTTTCGGCTGCAGCCGGCCTTAACCGTTCCTCCATATATTTTCTGGAACAGAGAGGAATCACCCGGTAGGAAGAAAAGGGGATACTTTCAAACTTCTCCTGATAGGAAGCCCCCTCAATCAGAGCCAGATCGATTTCACTGTCCTCCAGGCACCTGGCAATAGAACGGGCGCTGTCTACCGTCACCCTGACCTGAATACTCCCAAAAGCATCCGTAAACTTCCGGATCAGCCCTGGCAGCCAGAAATTGGCGATGGTTATACTGGAACCAATCCGAAGAGCCAGGCGGTGTTCCAGATCCTTCATGCTCTTTTGCAGGTCCCCATACACCTCCAGCACAGTGCAGGCCTTTTCGTAGATCAGCTCTCCTCTCCTGTTCAGTCTGATTTTTCTGCCGACACGGTCAAAAAGCGGCGTGCCGGCCTCCCCTTCCAGCTCGGCAACCGCGTGAGATACAGCCGGCTGTGTCATAAACAGCTTTCCCGCTGCCCCTGTGATGCTTTCTTCCTCACAGACGGTCTTGAATATAAAGAGATGACGGATCGTCATGGAAATATCCTCCTTTTGCATTCCGGTCATATATTACTATTTAGTTATTAATATGATAAAATTATATAATTTTACTTATATATTTTCAAGCATTATAATAGGCAGGTCTGACAATGAGTCCCGAAACCGGACAAAAAACGGCTCCGGCAGACGGAATTTTCAATTTCTCTGAGACAGCACATGAGATATAGGAGGTGCTTTTGTGGCTGACGGAAAGCTGAAGCGGCTTGCATGGCTGTTTTTCATAAACCTGTTCATCAGTTCATTTACCTTTGGCGGCGGATATGTGGTGATTCCC
Organism: Clostridium sp. AM29-11AC; assembly: GCF_003480545.1. Taxonomy (NCBI): domain Bacteria; kingdom Bacillati; phylum Bacillota; class Clostridia; order Eubacteriales; family Clostridiaceae; genus Clostridium; species Clostridium sp. AM29-11AC. The sequence goes on along the minus strand of NZ_QUJI01000009.1, from coordinate 103,566 downwards.
ATGATCCGCAAATATTTTGTCCAGAAAAAGAAATATCTCTCCGAGGAGGAGGTGATGGAGCTGGCCGCCATCTCTCAGTCCTCCCCCGGCGCGATTGCCGTAAATCTCTCCACCCTGGCCGGGTACAAGACAGCCGGAATGGCGGGAGCCGCAGTGAGCTGTATCGCCTCTGTCATTCCGGCCCTGCTCATCCTGTCTGTGATCTCCGCCTGGTATGCGGCATTTTCCCAAAATCAGCTGGTGGGGGCAGTGTTAAAGGGAATGGAAGCCGGGGTGGCCGCTCTGATTGTAGATTTGATTATCGACATGGTGCGGATGGTTATGCAGGAAAAGTCACTGCTTCTCACTGCCATGATTCCAGCTGCCTTCATCAGCAGCTTTTTTCTGAACATCAATGTGGCCGTTATTCTGATTTTCTGCTGTGTCATCTGCATCGGAACTGTATGGCTCAAAAACCACAGAAGCAGCAGACAGGAAAGCGGCACAGGGGCTTAATTTGGGAGGATGAAATGAATACTATTTTAGAACTTCTCACAGATTTTCTTCAGATAGGACTGTTCAGCATCGGCGGAGGATACGCAGTTATCCCTCTTATCCAGGAACATGTCGTCGATCTGAGAGGGTGGCTTTCCATTCAGGAATTCACAGACATTATCACGATTTCACAGATGACGCCCGGCCCTCTGGCTGTCAATACCTCCACCTTCGTGGGACTGCAGATAGGCGGCATCCCCGGAGCCGTCGCGGCGACTCTGGGATGCGTGTTTTCCGGCTTCGTGATATCTCTTATACTCTGCCGCGTCTTTGACCGCTATAAAAAATCAGAGTATGGGCTGAAACTGTTAAAGGGGCTGAAGGCGGCATCTGCGGGACTTATCGTCTCAGCCGCCATGACGATTATCGTTATGGCCTTTTCCTGGAGCGGTGAAAACATGGCGGGAAGCACAGACCCACTTGCTAAAATTTCAAATATGATGCAAAATCTGAACTGGATTGCAGCCGCCATTTTTTTATCTGCTCTGATTCTTGTCAGAAAAGTGCATCTGAATCCCATACTCGTCATGGGAATCTGCGGCCTTGTGGGCGCAGCGGTTTACCGGTAGGGTACTCCCCGGCACAGGCAGGATGCCGGCAGAAGCCAGGCGGCCGGTGCATTTACAGATACAGCCCGCCATCTAGTCTAAAAAGGTTCCGAGAAACTCTTCCCTGACGTTTGCCGGCACCAGACTTCCACCTGTCGCCCACACGATATGAACCGCGCTCTCTCTGTTTTTTCTGTACGCCCGAAGAAAGGCCGGAAGCTCCTTCTCCTGTTTTTCTCTGCAGGCCTCCAGCATGGCATCTAAAAGCTGAGGCCCCAGAAATCCTGCACAGGCGCTGGGTTCTGCAAAAATGCCCTCCGTCCTCATAAGTGCCCTCATGTAGTGATACAGTCTAAAATCTTTGACTGTAAAAATCCCATCCAGCATTGGCTCCATCACAGTTCCCACAAAGCCGGACGGGCGTCCCACAGCCAGCCCATCGGCGTGGGTTTTCCCCGTAAGTCCGATGTCCTGCACGCTTATTCTGCTGTGAAGTCCTGTGGCCATGCCTGCCAGCATACAGGGTGACTGCACTGGTTCTGCAAAAAAACAGTGCACAGAATCGCCGAAAATCATTTTCAGTCCAAAGGCAATTCCCCCCGGCGCGCCGCCTACTCCGCACGGAAGATAGACAAAAAGCGGTCTCTCCCTGTCCGGCTCCACTCCCTCGTCTAAGAGCTGGCGCTTCAGCCGGACAGCCGCGGCTGCGTACCCCAGGAACAGATTTCTGGAGTTTTCATCATCTACAAAGTAGCTGGACGGATCGAGAGCGGAAAGCCTCCTGCCCTCCCTGACAGCCCCGCTGTAGTCTGAACTGTATTCTCTTACTGTTACTCCATGTTTTCTCAAAAGCTCTTTTTTCCATTCCCTGGCATCGGATGACATATGAATTACTGTTTTATATCCCAGGGCAGCGCTCATAATCCCGATACTCAGCCCCAGATTTCCCGTTGAACCGGCCTGAACTGTGTGGCTGCCGAGAAACTCCCGGCACCTTTCTGACAGAAGTATCTCGCTGGAGTCCCCTTTTCTGAGAAGTCCTGCCTTCCCGGCAATTTCCTCCGTATGTTTCAGAATTTCATAGATGCCTCCCCGCGCTTTTACAGAACCTGCGATGGGAAGATGGCTGTCCTCCTTCAGAAAGAGCCTGCCCCCAAAGCCTCCAAAAGGCAGATCCATCTCCTCTTTTGGCAGAAAGCAGGAAAATCCATCTCCATCTTTCCTGTTATCCGACTTCAGGAACTGCTCCATCCCCCGAATGGGAACAAGGGGGGACTCAATGATCCCTCCCTCCTTCGCCGTTTCCGGAAAACAGCGGGCAATCAGCGGCCCAAAATAAGACAGCCTTCTCTCTGCGTCCTCTATATCTTCATATCCCAGTGTCCTTCCCTGTCCATCCTTAAATTCCCGGCCCATCTCATCTGCCGGCTTCTTTTTGGGATTTGCCCAGAAAAGTTCCCCAGCCTGCGACGCCCTGCGGATCACCGGAATTCTGAATGCGGTTGTCTCAAATGCTCTGTCCATATAGGTTCTCCTTTTTCCTTCTTTCCTGTGTATTGAATCCTTCGTTCCCTGCTGTATCTGTCCGAAGTCTCCGCTTCTTCCTGTACTCCGCCATTTTATCATACAGCCTACAGGGGTTCAACAGGAAAGACCTCTGAATACACCGGGAGGATTGGCCTTGGAGCTTTCCAGATTGTAATTCCGGAATGGGCTCGCAGCTTCTCTAATCTATTTTATCTGAGGAAAAAGGGAAAAGGACTTGAAATCTCTGCCGGAAGCGTATAAAAAACACATGAAGATCTTAAAGCGTCAGTGACAGTGCCGGCGGTAAAATGCCCTGAAATGAGGAGGAGCCGGGCAGCTATGGCCGCCCGGCTTATTATGAAAAAAATATTACTCTCTTGTCGAGATGTATCTGTTCTTTACAGTTATAGTATAGGTATCATTTATGTACCTGATTTGTAGAAAATGTAAACAAAATTTGAACGAATGGTAAGGAATCTATGAATAACTGTGAAGTCCGCCCCTTCATTTTTGTTCCCACCCTTTTTGTAAAAATTCTGTTTTGCGGGAGAGAAAAAAGTATTTTGCCCTCCCGCCAGAAAAAAATCAGCTGGAACTGTCCGCCCCTGAGTTTATAGAGGCGGGGCCGTGAGCGATGGCAGCCTCGACAGTGCAATTTTTTTGTTTCTCTGTTTTCATCTATTTTGTTTCTTTGATTTCAATTATTTCTGTATTTTTCCTCACATCTTTCTTCCGGCATTCTTTTCCTTCGTGGCTCACTCAGGATTTTCCTTCTGGAGCAGAGAAAAAACGGGTCGCCTAGTAAAAGCCGCCTGACGCGGAAGCGTCAAAAAAAGAGGAAGCGGTTGTGCCGGAGCTGCACCCGCAGCCGCCTGCAGAGGCGGAACCGCTAAGAGGCATCACGCAGTTGGCAATTCCTGCGTCAAAGCCGCTCTGGTAGCCTGCTGAAAAACCGTCATTGAAGCCATTTCTGTAATCAGAATTTCCGCAGCGGCAGGAGTTAGAGTTTCCGCAGCAGGTATTGGAATTTCCACAGCAGGAATTAGAGTTTCCGCCGTCATCGCAGCATACTGTACAGCAGCGGCAGCACCTTCTTCTGCATCCGGAATTGCATCCACAGTTATTACATCTTCTAAAACAACACATATTTAATATCTCCTTGATTAATTTCCATTTATAATATATGGTATGTACAGAGGGACAATAGGTTCCTTGATTTTGGAAATGCTTTAAGGAGGCTGTCCATGGGATTTAAAATAATTTCAGGTGATATTACAAAGTGCTGCACAGATGCCATTGTCAATGCGGCCAACACCTCTCTGCTCGGCGGCGGCGGGGTAGATGGAGCCATTCACCGGGCGGCAGGGCCTGAACTCCTCGCCGAGTGCCGGACGCTTCACGGCTGCCGGACGGGTATGGCCAAAATCACAAAGGGCTACCGGCTTCCTGCCAGGTATGTCATTCACACTCCGGGCCCCGTCTGGAACGGGGGCTCCCACGGAGAGGAAGAGCTTCTGGCTTCCTGCTACAGAAGCAGTCTTAAACTGGCTGTATCCTACGGCCTTTCTTCCATAGCTTTTCCTTCCATCAGCACCGGGATCTACCGTTTTCCCGTCGACCGGGCCGCGCGGATTGCCGTCTCCGTCATTCTGGGCTTTCTCGGGGAAAACCCATCTCTCAGAGAGGTCTTTATGGTCTGCTTTGATGCGCATACCCGCCAGGCATATGAACAGGCCCTGTGTGAACTGGAAAATTAAAATATCTAAGGAGAAAAATCTATGTTTAATACGGAAGCTATCATATGCTCTGAAAACGACGTCTGGACTGCCCGCGCCTGCTGTCCGACCGTTCAGAAAGCTGAATCTGTCCGTGCAGGCTTTATAGGTCCTGTGCGCCAGATCAATATGTTCGCCGATCTCTATCGGGAGGGAAAAGATCTCGTGATAGAAGGGCCTGACAGAGAAACAGTAGAAAAAATAGCAGATATCTTAAATCATGCTGCCTGGGATCAGAAAGATTAACAGACGAGATTTAAAAAGGGGCTGGAAGATTTCTTCCGCCCCTTTCCGGGAATTCTCCAGAAGTTTTGCGACAGCGGACTTGAGATGCGCACTTCCGGCCGTCCGGTTGTCTTCGGGTTTTCTTCCAATGGATAAACGGTATACAAATCTCAAAAAGAACATTGAAAAAAGAAAAATTGATTTAATTTGGAAAAGTTTTTATAAATTTCTTGCTTTTTTTGATATTAATGCTATAATAATAGACATGGAAGCATAGCTCAGCCGGGATGAGCGTTCGCCTCACACGCGAGAGGTCATGGGTTCGAGCCCCATTGCTTCCATTTTTTTGCGCCCTTTTATTGGCAGGTAAAATGGGAGTTTTGCTTGTAAATACAAGGGGATTGCTCATTTCTGGTGATTAATTCATATTATACTATGATGCTAAAATATCACACAAAACTTTCCGAAGATGATACAGTCCGGGCGGCTAACGGTCCTCTTTTCAATTACATCACAGTTCCCAGCAGCTCTCTTCCCTTGTTTTAATGATTTTCTTATATTCTGTCCATACTATTCCTGAATATGCAGCAGCATAGGGTTTCACAGACACAGAAAAACACACAGAAAAAGGAGAATATTTATGAGACAGGCTAGAAGTACAAAGGCTGTGAGGACCATTCCCAAAGGAGCCTATGAATGCGGAACCACCTCTGATGAGCTTATGAACGGAGATTACAGGGACAGCCTGCATCCGGGATTGGATTTGCAGGGCAACGGCTATTACAGCGGCAGTGAATCAGCAAGGACTGACTCTGCTGCCTTAAAAAATTCTGATTTTCCCGGCTGCGTGAAAGGAAAGCCTCAGGCTGGAGGCCCTGTTTAGGAACCGGCTCCCCGACTCAATCTGGCTGCCGCCCGCTTTTTAACCAGATGCTCTGCACTGACACGGAGAGCTGCATGGCCGGCGGCAGCCTTTTTGAATCCTTCCTGTTCCTTCTGGCCTCCTTTGCCTGATTCTTCTCTGTCACCGGCTTCCTGCCGTTTTCCTGTTTCTGCCCTGCTCTGTTGTATTACTAATTTTTGTCAAATTCAGGATTAAATGCGTAGAAGTTCTTGCTGTCCAGATGATCCTGCAGAATTCTCAGAGCTTCGCCGAAGCGCTGGAAGTGAACGATTTCCCTCTCTCTCAGGTAGCGGATGGGATCACATACCTCCGGGTCTCTTACCACCCGCAGGATATTGTCATAGGTGGTGCGGGCTTTCTGCTCTGCTGCCATATTCTCATGCAAATCTGTAATGGCGTCCCCTTTGCTCTGGAACTCACAGGCGTTAAACGGAATGCCTCCCGCAGCCTGAGGCCAGATTCCGGTTGTGTGATCGATGTAATACGGGCCAAAGCCGGACTCCTCAATCTGCTCTGGTGTCAGGTTCTTTGTGAGCTGATGGATAATCGCCGCCACAATTTCCATATGGGCCAGCTCCTCCGTACCGATATCCGTAAGAAGGCCCTTTGCCTCTGCATAGGGCATGGTGTAGCGCTGGGAGAGATAACGCATGGACGCGCCGATCTCGCCGTCCGGCCCGCCATACTGGCTCATAATAAACTGCGCCATCTTAGGATTCGTCTGAGTAATTTTTACAGGATACTGAAGTCTTTTCTCGTATCTCCACATACTCTACACCTCCCCTTCCCACGGCCATTTTTCTGCTATCCACGTCCAGCGGTCTGTACTCTGTACGGCATCTACCATCAGCGGTCCGTACTGACGCTGCCAGGCATCCATAGCCTCATCCCGGAGTCCGACTACATAATGGTAATAGCTGAGAGCCTCCTGATCCTCCGGGTGAGTGTCCAGGTATAAGAGCACGTCATCCATGGCAAAGCTGGCCTGGCAAAGCCTCTGTCTCAGGGCCTCTTTCGTCCACTCTCCCATATTTCTTTCCATTCCACTGTTTCCCACAGCCATTACCTGCACCTCCCCTTTAAAAATGGCAGATCGAGTTCAGGGAAAATCGTTCCTCTTGCAAATCCTGTCTCCATCTCATATGGTCTGCTCCATTTCTGCATTGGAACATAGGACATTCCCACTGGAAAATCAGCTGGGTTGAACGGAAGGCTGCATTCAGAGCGGTCTCTCATTCTTCCTGCCTCCTCCTTGCTTCCCGGCATGAATACCTGGACAGAAGCGGATGACCCGTCTCTTCCGTCTGACCTCATACTGCCGCCGCAGGGTGCCGCGTAAGAGGAGGACTGAAAGCTCTGAAACCCCCAGTTCATATCGTCATAGCCTCCCATGCCGCACAGCTCCTGATGCTGCATTTCCTGCTGCCCGGCAGCTCCGTTTATGGAAGCATCCGAGTCAAATACCACGCGCCCTGCCTGACGCCAGTCCGCCTGAACGCTGTCTTCAAGCTGACGGCGCACGGATCTTGGGCTTTCTTCCCGAAATCCGTCAGAATACTGCTGCTCATAGCAATTCATACTTTATATGCCCTTTCCTGATTCGCTTACAATTTTATGATATGCCAGACTGCCTGTTTGCTGTTCCCTGCAGGCCGGCTGAGATTTTTAGAGTCTCCATCCCGCCGTCCCCTTATCATTCTTTACCCTGCCCTTCTGATTTTCCCTATATTCCTTCTTTCTTAACTTCCTTTTCCTCTCCTACTTTGCTATAATAGCTTACGTGCAGCAGGCTTTTCTTAACTTGTTTTATCGCAGTAACTGTTTTCCTGGCTGCCCTGACAAAAGGGCCGGAGGCAGAGCCGCTGTATCTTCATTACTGCAGATAAATCTGACATACGAGGTGTATTATGAAAATTATCATTATCGGCTGCGGCAAGGTCGGGCGAACTCTGACGGAGCAGCTTGCCACTGAGGCGCATAACATCACAGTTATTGACACAAATCCCAAAAAAATTCAGGAAGTGACGGAGGATCTGGACGTTCTCGGCATCACGGGCAACGGTGCCAGCATCAGCACACTTCAGGAAGCAGGCGTAGAGCAGGCGGACATTCTGATCTCTGTCACCGGTTCTGATGAGCTGAACCTGCTCTGCTGCCTGATCGCCAAAAAGGCCAGCCGGTGCCAGACAGTGGCCAGAGTGAGAAACCCCATGTACAGCCAGGAGATCGATTTTATCAAAGCGCAGATGGGCGTTTCCATGATCATCAATCCCGAGCTTGCGACTGCCCTTGAAATTTCAAGGCTTCTGCGTTTCCCGGCCGCTATCAAGGTAGATAACTTTTCAGGCGGCAGAATCCAGCTCGTCAAGCTGAAGCTGGACAGACGCATTCCTGTAGGCGGGATGAAGGTAATGGATCTTCCAAAGCGCTCAGGAAGTGATATTCTGGTCTGTGCAGTGGAACGCGATGATACAGTCTATATTCCAGACGGCAGCTTCGTCCTCCGTGAAAACGACACCATCTCCTTTGTTGCGGCAGGGGACAATGTCGTTCGTTTTCTCAAGGCCTTCTCCCTTCCGGCAGCTCCTGTGAAAAGCGTTATCATTGTCGGCGGAGGCACCATCGGCTATTATCTGGCCAAACAGCTCTCCAAAACCGGCATGAGAATCCGCATCGTGGAAAACAATCTGGAGAGATGTGAATTTCTGAGCGAAATGCTTCCGGAGGATGTGACCGTTATCCACGGAGACGGAACCGATCGGCACCTTCTGATGGAGGAAGGCCTCGGCCAGGCGGAGGCTTTTGTGACGCTGACTAATCTGGACGAGGAGAATATCCTTTTAGCCCTGTTTGCAAAAAAGAATTCCGGCGCAAAGCTGATTTCCAAGGTGAACCGCCTGGCCTTTGATGATATTATTGAGGAGCTGGACATCGGAAGCGTGATCTATCCCAAGTATCTGACCGCCGACTATATTATCCAGCATATACGCACCATGCGCCATTCTGCAGCCAATACGATTGAAACCCTTTACCGGCTTCTGGACAACCGGGTGGAGGCCCTTGAATTTTCCATTCTGGAGTCCTGTCCCGTGACAAATATTCCGCTGTCTGAACTCAGACTGAAGCCGGGATACCTGATCTGCTGTATCCGCCGCGGGGAACAGGCCTTTATTCCTGGAGGCAGCGACTCCATCCAGGTAGGGGATTCCGTTATCGTGGTTACTCTCGAGAGAGGCCGCCACGATATTCTGGACATTCTGGAAGGCAGGAGGTGATGGTATGAATTATTCCATGATTTCCTATATTGTGGGATGGATTCTGAACTTCGAAGGGCTTTTTATGCTTCTGCCCTGCCTGACAGCTGTGATCTACGGGGAGAAAGCCGGTTTTGCTTTTGTTGTCACAATGGCTCTCTGCTTTGTGATTGGAGTTCCTCTCACCATCCGAAAGCCTAAAAACATGGTTTTCTACACAAAAGAGGGATTTATCTCTGTTTCTCTGAGCTGGATTGTGATGAGCGTGATGGGTTCTCTGCCTTTCCTGTTCAGCGGCGCAACATCCAATCCCGTTGATGCTCTGTTTGAAACAGTCTCCGGCTTTACCACCACGGGAGCCAGCATATTCAGCGATGTGGAGAGCCTGCCCTACTGCATTCTGTTCTGGCGAAGCTTTACTCACTGGATCGGCGGAATGGGCGTTCTCGTCTTTATCCTGAGCCTGCTTCCTCTTACAGGAGGCTATCACATGAATCTGATGAAGGCAGAAAGCCCGGGTCCCTCTGTGGAAAAGCTGGTTCCTAAGCTGCAGTCCACTGCCAAAATCCTGTATTCTATCTATATCGCGCTGACGCTGCTTGAGATCCTGCTTCTTCTGGCAGGAGGGATGCCTCTGTTTGACACTCTGACCCTCTCCTTCGGAACAGCAGGAACAGGAGGCTTCGGAATCAAAAACGACAGTATGGCAGGGTATTCGCCCTATCTTCAGAATGTCGTAACCGTGTTTATGATCCTGTTTGGCGTAAACTTCAGCTTTTATTTCCTTCTTCTGCTGCGAAAGCCCAAAAAAGCCTTCCGCATGGAAGAGGTTCGCTGCTACCTGGGAATTATCGCCGCCGCGATTGTTATTATCACCATTAATATTAAAGACTTTTATCCTTCCGTCGCACAGGCCTTCCAGCAGGCAGCCTTCCAGGTCGGTTCCATCATCACCACAACCGGATACGCCACTACCGATTTCAACACATGGCCTCAGGTGTCCAAGACCATCCTGGTGATGCTGATGTTTGTCGGTGCCTGCGCCGGAAGTACCGGCGGCGGAATCAAGGTTTCCCGCTTTGTTATCCTTCTTAAGACAATTAACAAGGAGCTTCACCATTTCCTCCATCCAAAGGCAGTGCGCAAAATTTCCATGGACGGGAAGGTTGTAGAGCACGAGGTGGTCCGCTCCATCAATGTTTTTATGATTGCCTATGTCCTCATATTTTCTTTTTCTGTCCTTCTTGTGGGCTTTGACAATCAGGATCTTGTGACAAATTTTACAGCTGTAGCGGCCACCCTGAACAATATCGGACCCGGCCTTGAGATGGTAGGCCCCGCCCAGAATTTCGGCCTGTTTTCTAACGGCGCAAAATGTGTACTGATATTTGATATGCTGGCCGGAAGGCTTGAAATTTTTCCTCTTCTGATTCTGTTTGTGAGGGATACCTGGAAAAAATTTTAACGTCAGAAATTTTCTGCTTTCTGACAGAGAGGGGCAGTCAGCTTTTATGCTGACTGCCCCTCTCTGTTTATTATTCCGTCTCCTCCGAATACATATCTCTCCGGGGGATGCACACTCGCCGCAGGAGTGTCTTGGCTCCCTTCGGCCCCCGTCAGGCTTTCAGGCCTCGGCTCTCTTTGACTGTCTGCTCAGATATTTGATAATCTCTTTTCTGGTGACAATGCCGATGAAATTTTTCTGATCGTCCAGTACAGGAACAAAGTTCTGATTCATTGCCTTGCCCAGCAAATCCTCCATGGCACATCCCGCCAGTACTGGCTGATTGTCCAGCCTTCTCGGTACCTCTGTCACCTGGACCCGATCCAGTCCCTTAAAAGTAAAGTCAAATTTATTTTTAATCCCCCACAGCAGATCCCCCTCTGTGATCGTTCCCACATATCTGCCCTGACGGGTGATAATCGGCATGGCCGCATACTGGTAACGCTCCATTTTATCAAGGGCCTCCTTCAGAGTTTCATCCTCGTAAATAAAAGCTACATCGCTCTTGGGTGTTAAAAAAAATAAAATATTCATTGTCTTATTCTCTCCTTGTTGTCTAATACCATGCAGTGCTTCCGAATACTTTCGTTTCCGCCTGCTCTCAGCTGTCTGATCTTCTAATATCCCAGAGGCTCATTGACAAATACCACCTCTGCCTCCATCCCATTAACCGGGCGCTCCAGAATTACCGTGGCGCGGCAAAGTCTTGAGGGGCTCAAACATTCATAGCAGCAGTCTCCCGCCGCGCAGGGCGTATCTGCCTGAAGGCGCTTCGCATTCAGAGGAGCCGCCACATTCCTGGCCCTCTGCCATGCACTGTTCAGGTCGGGAGTGATCTTGTTTGAACCCACCACAAAAAACACTTTTTTAGGGCCGAACAGTGTTTCTGACACCCGGTTTCCATTTCCGTCAATATTTACAAGTTCCCCTGTCTCCGAAACTCCATTCGCACTGGTTATGTAAATATCGGCAGCTCTCGCCCGCAGGAGTGTATCCATCCCCGGTGTCAGCCAGTGCCAGATCACCTCATTTTCCTCAGCCAGCACACGGTCAAGCCCCATCTCCTTAAGCGTCATGGAACCTCCAAAGGCAACACGGCATCCGCGGATCTCCCTCTTCAGATAATTGGCTGCCTCCTCTTTTGTCTGGAAAAAAGAAGTCTGAAACTCGTGTCTTTCAAAATTTTTCCTGAGAACTTCTATATTCATGTCTGTCTCCCCATATACAGGCCGCGGCCTCTCTGCTTTCTCCTTCTGCCCTGCTTCTGCAGACGCCCCAGCCTTATCCTCTCCTGTCGATTTTCAGGGCAGAACCTTCTCCTTTTATGATCTTAACTTTTTCCTGAGAATATGTCAACCGGATTTGACACGGAACTTATTACCCGGAGCCCTCTCGTTCATTCCAGTATCTCTGGATTTATGACGCAGAGCTTTGCAGCCTTTTTTCCTTCTCCTTTCACAGACTGAACAAACCTCTGTTTTCCTCCTTGACGTTCTTTTGTCCCAGAAAAAAACGCTCCGAGCGGAATCTGCAATTACTTCCGTTCAGAGCGCATTTTTTCTTTCACTCTGGCTAAGCCAGCTCACAGCCTGCCGCTTCCTACTCCAGGTAATCCAGGGCATCAACAGGCTGTCCGCCCTGCCTGAGCTCGAAGAATACATTATTCCCCTCAATGGAATAATATTTTGTGGGTTCCGCCACATATCCGATGGTATCGCCCTTATAGAGGTATTCCCCCTCCACAGCCTTCACATCCTTAAGCTGGCCGCAGATCGCAGTGTACTCGTTGCCCAGATCCATGACGACATAGTTGCCGATCTCCTCATTAGAGCCGCATTCTGTAACCCGGGCATTGGCGGGCGCCAGGACAGGGCTGCTCACATCGCTCTGGATAATCAGAGCCGGATTGCATTTGTACTGATCCAGAGTCGGAAAATAGATTGTCGTATCCATGCTGTAATCGAGGATAATATTTCCCATTACAGGCCAGGCCAGCTTGTCAGTCTCCTTGAAATCAAGGGTCAGTGCTTTGGCGCTGGTGCCTGAGGCTTCTGCTCCTGCATCGGCCTCTCTGTCTGCAGCTTCTCCACCGGTATCCTTTTTGTCTTCCTTTGAATACTCTGCATTGGAGCTTCCTGCCACCTTTGTGTCCTCGTCTGTAGCCTCGGCGGCATTTTCTGCTGATTTTTCCTCAGCCTGCGGCTGCGGGTTCTGCTCCACAATGTACCCGCCCGTTTCCGGGACCTCCAGATATGGATTTTCCTCCACTCTATCGCTTCCCTGTCTGAATTTCACTGTCCCTGCTGCGGCAACAATAGTCAGCAGGCCTAATACCATCATTCCCAGAAGAACTTTGTCCCTGAGCAGCTGGTTCATCTTTTTTTTCACGCTTATCACCTCGGTAATATTCTTACCAAACCGAGGCGACTTATTCAGAAATCAAAACAATATTTTTATAGTAAAATTTCAGCAGTTCCTCCGCCGTATACCCCTCCTTCGCCTTCTCATTTGCCCCCCACTGGTCAAAGCCGTAGCCGTGTCCACTTCCCTCAGTTACGCAGCGGATTCCCGATTCCATCTTTTCAAAGGAGAAGGCGCAGGATTTGAGGCCCAGAGCGTACTGGATCTCCTCCCCTGTGTACAGCTTCTCTCCCGCCTTCACCTGGCTGACGTACCCGGCGCCGTCCTTTTCCACAATCTGTATACTTTCAAAAGCAGTGTCCGCAGACAGCTCAGGCGAATTTTCCATCCCGTTTAATCGTTTACAGAACTCCTCCGGCGTAAACGTCTCCACTGTCAGATACCCCGGCGAATTCACATCCCCCGGACAGTCGACAGAGACCAGGTATGGATGCAGCTCATCCCCCTCTCTCGTCTTTCCCGCGCTGATCCCGTGGAATAGCGGATCAATAGGGCTGCCGTCAAAGGTAAGGATCTGCCCCTCTGTTTCTTTCGCCGCATCTGCAAACTTGTTGTAATACCGGAGGAAATAATCCTTTCCCCAGAGCTCCTGCATGCCGCTCTCAGTCAGAATATCCAGATCCAGAGCCGATTCCGGTATTGAATGCTCCTCCCCCATAACCCCGTACAGGTACGTCCTGGCAATGATCATCTGGGCCTTGATTGTCTCCAGCTCATACTCTGCCGGAATCTGCTCAGCAACAATGCCGATCAGATATTCCTCAAGAAGAACTGGCTGCTCTGCCCCTTCCCGATCCAGGACAATCACCCGCTCTCCCTCTCCTATCTGCGAGGATGACACAACACCTGCCATTGCCGTTCCCCCCTGACGGCCTGTCCACGCCATCGTTAGGACATAGGGAAAGATCAGTGACGCCACACACACTGCTGCGATACGCTTCATAGGAAAACCACTCCATTTCTGAAAATTATTTTCTGTACGTTTCAAATGTGTTCTGGACATTCTGAGGTAAATAAAAGATCTGGCGTGCATATCAGCTGAAGAAAAGAGGACAGAAAAAGGTTCCAGCTGTTTTTACAGTTTATGTGTCTCTGTGCAGATTTATGACTGGCTGACTTTCCATCATATCCTTCGGATATGCTATTCTCTCCGAGGGATGCACACTCGCCGCAGTTGTGTTTTGGCTCCCTTCGGGTGCCGGCGGCGAATGACGATCACAATTGAAATTTAGTAAAAATTATGGTAAAATCCAATTAAATTTCAGAACTGGAAAGGAGATTTTCATTATGGAAAAAGAATTGCTGAACTATGTAAGTGAAAAGTCCCACGAACTTATGAATTCTGCCAGCTGCTGCGCGGAGGCAAAGGCTGCGGCAAAGGCATGGCTGGAGGCAGCGGGAACTGACCGGGAGGCCGAGGCTACAAGACAGTACCTGAAAGAGCTGGAAGCCGATATTGTGACCGCCGAAGGGCTGGAAGCCTTTGCCGAGTCTGAGGCAGGAATCAAAGTGTTTGGCGACAAGGCTGGCCAGATAGCTGCCCACGCCAGAGAAATCAGGGCTGCCGGAGCGAAATACTGCGACTGCCCGGCCTGCACAGCCGTAGCGGCCATTCTCGAGAAAAAAGATGAGATGCTGAGATAAGGAAAAAGCTGGCAGAATCCCTGTCAGCTTTTTCCTTATCTGCTATGATTACAGCTCCACCTTCACCTTGTCAAGGTGCCAGATGTCCTTTACATACTCCTCAATGGTTCTGTCAGAGGAGAACTTGCCTGAGCAGGCAGTATTTAAGAGCGCCGCCTTTGCCCACCACTCCTGATTCTTGTAGGCCTCCTCCACGCGCTTCTGAGCCTCGGCGTAGGAGCGGAAGTCCTTGAGAATAAAGTAGGTGTCCGCCTTTGCGCTGTTCTTTGTATTTAACAGGGAGTTATAGATATCCCTGAACAGCTCCGGATCCTCCGGTGCATAGTAGCCGTTGATCAGCTGCATCAGCACCCGTCTGATCTCCTGGTCTGTGTTGAAGATTTCAACCGGATTGTAGCCGCCGTTGTTCTCGTAATTGATCACCTCGTCGGAGGAAAGTCCGAAGATGAATGCATTCTCCTTTCCAACCTCCTCCACAATCTCCACATTGGCTCCGTCCATGGTTCCAAGAGTCAGCGCTCCGTTCAGCATGAACTTCATATTTCCCGTGCCGGAAGCCTCCTTGCTGGCTGTGGAGATCTGCTCGCTCACATCGGCTGCCGCAAAGATGATCTCTGCGTTGGACACGCGGTAGTCTTCGATAAATACCACCTTGATCTTTCCGTTAATCGACTTATCGTGGTTGATCACATCTGCCACGGAATTGATGAGCTTGATGGTCTTTTTGGCAATCTGATAGCCTGCCGCTGCCTTTGCTCCGAAGATGAAGGTTCTCGGAACCATCTCCATATTCGGATTATCCTTCAGCTGATTGTACAGATACATTACATGGAGGATGTTTAACAGCTGCCTCTTGTACTCGTGAAGTCTCTTCACCTGCACGTCAAAAATCGATCTCGGATCTACATCAATGCCGTTGTGCTCCTTGATGTATTTTGCAAGGCGCAGCTTGTTGTGGTACTTGATATTCATAAATTCCTGCTGGCACTTCTTGTCGTCTGCATAGACCTTCAGCTTTGCAATCTGAGGCAGGTCTGTGATCCACTCGTCCCCGATCTTGTCTGTCACCCAGGCTGCCAGCTCCGGATTTCCGTGAAGCAGGAATCTTCTCTGGGTAATGCCGTTCGTCTTGTTGTTGAACTTCTCCGGCATCATCTCGTAGAAATCCTTTAATTCCTGATGCTTTAAGATCTCCGTGTGCAGCTTCGCAACGCCGTTTACAGAGAAGCCGGCTACAATGGCCAGATGCGCCATCTTCACCTGTCCGTCAAAGATAATGGCCATCTTTCTGACTTTCTCATAGTTGCCTGGATACTTCTTTTCCACCTCGATTAAGAAGCGGCGGTTGATCTCCTCCACGATCTGGTAAATACGCGGAAGCAGGCGGGAGAACAGCTCGATCGGCCATTTCTCGAGAGCCTCGGACATAATCGTGTGGTTTGTGTAGGCACAGCACTTGGTGGTGATGGCCCAGGCCTCATCCCACTCAAGTCCCTCCACATCCAGAAGGATTCTCATAAGCTCGGCGATAGCCACAGTCGGATGGGTATCATTTAACTGGAAAATCACCTTCTCTGGCAGCTTATGGATATCGCTGTGTGTTTCCTTGTACTTGGCAACGGCTCTCTGCACGCTGGCGGAGATGAAGAAGTACTGCTGCTTTAAGCGCAGCTCCTTGCCGGAATAGTGATTGTCGTTGGGATAGAGTACCTCTACCAGATTCTTGGCCAGATTTTCCTCTTCCACCGCCTTCTGGTAATCTCCCTTGTCGAAAGCCTGAAGGCTGAAGGAGTTGAGAGGCTGTGCGTCCCAGATACGCAGAGTGTTTACCACGTTGTTGCCGTAGCCCACAATCGGCATGTCGTAGGGGATGGCCATAACGGAGCGGTATCCCTCCTGCACAAAATGGTTTCTGCCGTTTTCCCAGACCGTCTTTACATAGCCGCCGAATTTAACCTCTGTGGCGTACTCTGCCCGGCGAAGCTCAAAGGGATAGCCGTTCTTCAGCCACTCGTCCGGCACCTCCAGCTGGTAACCGTTTTCAATCTTCTGTTTGAACATGCCGTAGTGGTAGCGGATGCCGCAGCCGTAGGCCGGATAACCCAGAGTCGCCAGGGAATCCAAAAAGCAGGCGGCGAGCCTTCCGAGGCCCCCGTTTCCAAGTGCCGGATCCGGCTCCTGATCCTCAATGGCATTTAAATCAAAGCCCAGCTCCTCGAGAGCCTCCTTGATTTCCTTCTGTGCTCCGATGTTGATAATGTTGTTTCCCAGCGCACGTCCCATTAAAAACTCCATGGACAGATAGTATACGATCTTCGCATCATCGCGGTCGTAGGCCTTGTGCGTTGCAATCCATTCGTCTATAATCACATCCTTAACGGCATAAGCGACAGCCTGATAAACCTGCTGCGGGGTAGCCTCGTCAATGGTTTTCCTGTACTGGTTCTTTACATTGTCAATTATGCTCTTTTTAAATGTTTCCTTGTCAAATGTCTGCATCTTCTATCCTCCTGATAAGCGGTTTTCACTCTCCGGCGTCCGGAAAGCCGCTGGCGGTTCCATACCGCCGCGGCCCTGCCTTCCGCCTGCCCGGAAGCTGCCCTCACTGCCTAAAAACTGCCCCCTGCCTGGTCTGCAACGCCGGATTTTGGCTGACGAAATCAGCCAATCTTTTCAACGCCGAGCATTACCTTTTCCCCGTTGATGTTCCACTCTTTTGCGTATCCGCCTGTCTGTCCCGGTAAAATCTCGTCTGCCAGCACTTCGCTTCTGATCTCTTCCCCGTGCTCTGCAAAGATCTCTGCAATCTTCTCATTGCCGTTTACAAAGACGCGGATGTGGTTCATCACCTCGAAGCCTGCTTCCTTCCTCATGGTCTGAATCTTGCTGATGATCTCTCTCACAAAGCCTTCCTCGAGAAGCTCCGGCGTCAGGTTGGTGTCAAGCACCACCATCACCGTATTGTCTCCCTCGGAGACATATCCCTCAACCTGGGCTGCGTCGATCAGCAGATCCTCCTTCGTGAGAACCACCTCTGCTCCGTCAAAGTCAAAGGTCAGTGCGCCCTTTTCATTCAGCGTATCCATGGCAGCATTGCCGTCGATCTCAGAGAGAGCCTTCCTGATATTGCCCAGCTGCTTTCCGTATTTCGGGCCTACTGTCTTAAGCTGCGGCTTGAAGCTGTAGGAGGTGAAGGCGCGCACATCGTCTGTAAACTCCACTGTCTTAACATTCAGCTCATCTTCGATGATCTCCTGATAGAACTCAGGAAGCGCTCTCTCTGCCTTCACAAACATCTTTCCAATCGGCTGACGGTTCTTGATATTTGCCGTATTTCTGGCAGCACGGCCAAAGACTACAATCTTTAAGACCTCATCCATGTAGGCCTCCAGCTCCTTGTCAATATGGCTCTCGTCGGCAGCCGGGAAGTCACACAGATGCACGCTCTCAGGAGCCGTCTTATCAATATTTCTGACCAGATTCTGGTAGATATCCTCGCACATGAACGGAATCATGGGAGCAGCCACCTTCGACACAGTCACGAGAGCTGTGTAAAGCGTCATGTAGGCATTGATTTTGTCCTGCTCCATTCCCTTGGCCCAGAAGCGCTCACGGCTTCTTCTCACGTACCAGTTGCTCATATCATCCACAAAGTCCTGAAGGGCTCTCGCAGCCTCCGGGATCCTGTAGTTTCCGAGATTGCTGTCCACTTCCTTGATCAGGGTGTTTAACTTGGACAGCAGCCACTTATCCATAACCGGCAGCTTATCGTACTCCAGTGTATATTTTGTGGCGTCAAAGTTATCTATATTCGCATAGAGCACGAAGAATGCATAGGTATTCCAGAGAGTGCCCATGAACTTTCTCTGTCCCTCCATCACGGCCTTTCCGTGGAAGCGGTTGGGCAGCCACGGCGCGCTGTTGATGTAGAAATACCAGCGGATGGCGTCTGCACCGTAGGTAGCCAGGGCGTCAAACGGATCCACCGCATTTCCCTTGGACTTACTCATCTTCTGTCCATTCTCATCCTGGACATGGCCGAGGACAATTACGTTTTTGTACGGAGCCTTGTTGAAGAGAAGCGTGGAGATGGCCAGCAGAGAATAGAACCAGCCTCTCGTCTGATCCACGGCCTCGGAGATAAAGTCGGCCGGGAACTGCTGCTCAAACAGCTCCTTGTTCTCAAAGGGATAATGGTGCTGAGCAAACGGCATGGAGCCAGAGTCAAACCAGCAGTCAATCACCTCCGGAACGCGGTGCATCTCCTTTCCGCACTTCGGGCAGCGGATGGTCACTGCGTCGATAAACGGACGGTGAAGCTCAATGTCGTCCGGACAGTTGTCGGACATGCTCTTTAACTCCTCGATGCTTCCCACAGAATGCTGGCATCCGCACTCACACTCCCAGATATTGAGAGGTGTTCCCCAGTAGCGGTTTCTGGATACGCCCCAGTCCTGTACGTTCTCCAGCCAGTCGCCGAAACGGCCCTTGCCGATGCTCTCAGGAATCCAGTTGATGGTATTGTTGTTGCGGATCAGGTCGTCCTTCACCGCTGTCATCTTGATAAACCAGGACTCTCTCGCATAGTAGATGAGAGGAGTATCACAGCGCCAGCAGTGGGGATAGCTGTGCTCAAAGTTCGGCGCGGAGAATAAAAGTCCTCTCTCCTCCAGATCCTTCAACACCAGCGGATCTGCCTTTTTGCAGAAGGTTCCTGCCCAGGGAGTTTCCTTTGTCATCTCACCCTTGGCATCCACCAGCTGCACAAACGGAAGATCATAGTTTCTTCCCACCTTGCTGTCGTCCTCACCGAAGGCAGGGGCAATGTGAACCACTCCGGTACCGTCTGTCAGCGTTACATACGTATCGCAGGTTACAAAGTATGCCTTCTTGTGCTGTTTTTCACAGATGCTGGAAGCGCAGTCAAACAGCGGCTCATATTCCTTGTACTCCAGATCCTTTCCCACGTAGGTCTCCTTCACCTCATAGCTTCCCTCTCCGAGAACGGTGTCGCAGAGTGCCTGAGCCAGGTAGTAGACGGTTCCGTCTTCCTTCATCTGGACCTTCACATAGGTTTCATCCGGGTTCACGCAGAGTGCCACGTTGGAGGGCAGTGTCCAGGGCGTTGTGGTCCAGGCCAGGATATAGGCATCCTCGCCCTTTACCTTAAATTTGGCGATAGCGGATTTCTCTTTTACATCCTTGTAGCCCTGAGCCACCTCATGGCTGGAAAGAGGTGTTCCGCAGCGCGGACAGTAAGGCACAATCTTGAATCCCTTATAGAGCAGCCCCTTCTCCCAGATCTGCTTTAAGGCCCACCACTCAGACTCGATGAAATCATTGTGATAAGTTACGTAAGGGTGATCCATGTCAGCCCAGAAGCCCACTGTGGCGGAGAAATCCTCCCACATCCCCTTATACTTCCAGACGCTCTCCTTGCAGTGGCCGATGAACGGCTCCAGGCCGTACTGCTCGATCTGCTCCTTGCCGTCAAGGCCCAGCATCTTCTCCACTTCCAGCTCTACCGGAAGTCCATGGGTATCCCATCCTGCCTTCCTGGGAACCATGTAGCCCTTCATGGTGCGGTATCTGGGGATCATATCCTTGATAACACGTGTCAGAACGTGGCCGATATGAGGCTTTCCGTTTGCCGTAGGCGGACCGTCGTAAAAGGTGTAGGTCGGGCCCTCCTTGCGGCTCTCGATACTTTTCTCGAAAATCTTGTTGTCAGCCCAGAATTTCTCTGTCTTTTTTTCTCTCTCCACGAAATTCATGTCGGTAGAGACCTTGTCATACATGCTTTTTTCCTCCTGTCTGGTGAAATTTCGTGTATGCAGAAGCAGTAAATATTAAAATAGAATCCTGCCCCGCAGGATTCTCCGCCTGCGGCGGATCCCATCAGCGGCATGTTCTTTTCCGCGCAGTGCGATCCTCGCGGAGCGTTTTTGTTTCATAGGAATGCAGTTTCCTATGAAATAAAAAAACCTTCGTCCTGTAAAAGGACGAAGGCATACACTTACCTCGTTTAACCACCTGTTACTGCATACTTCATATGCGCTCCCTCTAACGGCGGACACCGGCTCAGCTTAATGAGATGGGAAAACGCAGCTTCCTTCACTGAAATTCTGCCCTTCTCTTCTGTTCAGCCTGCAACTCAGGAGTGATCTTCACGCCTTCCTACTTGCGGCGGGCTCACACCGTCCCCGCCTCGCTGCGCCTTTCGGCAAAGCACTACTGTCTCCGTCACAGTTTTTATGGTCTGATTGTTGTTCCAGTATACATCTGACAGTATACCGCTATTATTGTAAACAGTTTCCATTAAAAAGTCAAGGCTTGCTTAAAAAGCGCTTAAAGACGGTGCAGAGCAGACAGGCGCTTGTCAGTCAAACAGAAACAGAATCTTCTGGTACTCATCCAGGAACATGTTTTCCCTCGTCACAAGGGTGGTTTCCGTGTCGAGCTTATCGCCCTCCACGCCTCTTCTGCTTAAAATTTCCCAGGCCTTCTCCACTCCCAGATAGCCCATGGCGTAGGGATTCTGCACGATCAGCGCATCCACCTCCCCCGTTTCAAGCATTCCCACAGAAACAGCATTGCTGTCAAAGGCCACCACGCTTATGTCATCCTTCTTATTCAGATCCCGGATAGCCCAGCCCACGCCAAGGCTTGTCCACTCGTTGAACGTGGTAATCACATTGATTTCCGGATGGGTCGAGAGCAGGCCCTTCGTGGCAGCCCTCGTGTCATCTATGGCAGAGGGCACATTGATCGTTACAATTTCTTTTACCCTGCTGTCCTTTTTTGCCTCCTCCCGGAAGCCCTGCTCCCGCTGCTGGCCGTTGGCCGTGTTCTCGTCAAAGTTTACAATCCCGATAAAAAGCTCCCCGTCCGTTCCGTCAAGGGCGGCCCGGGCGGCCATTCTCCCAGCCTCCTCATTGTCCGTTCCGATGCGGAACTTAACTGCGCTGCTGTTCACATCGCTGTCTATAACTACCACAGGAATCCCCTTGGCTGCAGCCCAGTCTACAGCCTCGGCATTTTTATTGAAATCGACGGCAGAAATCACCAGGGCGTCGGCTCCGTTTTCCACAGCCTTATAGATCATCTCGTTCTGTGTTGCGTAATCCTCCTCCGATTCCGGTCCCTCGGTAATAAGTGAAACATTGTATTCCGTTGCAGCCGCGCCTGCCCCCGCAAACACAGACTGAAAGAATGCGGACTCTGTGGATTTCACAATCATTGCCACCTGGTATCTCTCCTGCCTGCGGCTCATATGGGCGGCCGTTCCTCCAAGCAGAGCAATCACAGCCGCAAGCAGGAGAAGAAAGACTGTTTTTATCCTTCTAGCGTGTTTCATAAATCTCCTCCTTCACCTTCGGCATGCGGATGGAAACTTTGGTTCCCTCATCCAGCTCGCTCTCTATGGTTATTCCATACTGCTCGCCAAAGTATATTTTCACCCGGTCATTGACGTTTTTGATTCCGATGCCTCCCGTCTGTCCCTTTACCTCCCGGTGGAGAATCCTGTCGCACTGTTCCTTTGTCATGCCGACTCCATTGTCCTCCACAGTAAAGACCACATCATCCCCGTCCTCATAAATGCGGATTTCAATGAATCCTTCATCGATCATCCGGTTCAGACCGTGATAGATGGCATTTTCAATGATCGGCTGGAGAGTGATCTTATTGCAGTAATAGCACAGACAGCTCTCCTGTACATCAAAGCTGTACTGAAACTGGTTTTTATAGCGGAATTTCTGAATCTGCAGGTAGCTTTTGGCGTGTTCTACCTCCTTCTCCACCGGAATCAGCTCGTGCCCCTTGCTGATGCTGATGCGGAACAGCCTGGCCAGGGCGTTCACCATTTCCACAGCATCCCCGTTTCTCCCCTCCTCGCACATCCAGGCAATGGAATCCAGGGTATTGTACAGGAAATGAGGGTTAATCTGGGCCTGGAGCGCGCGAAGCTCTGTTTTTCTCAGAGCAATCTCCTCCTTCCTCACCTGGTTCATCAGCTCCTGAATCCGTATAACGAGATGGCCGAAGGCGTGTGAGAGAGACGTGACCTCTCTGCTTCCGTAGGCGGGCACATAGGAAAAGCCCTCCGCATTGGCCTCAAACTCTCCCATGGCTTTATTCAGGCTCAGAAGCGGCCTGGAAATATAGCGGGAGAGCACAATGCTGCTGATAATGGTGGCCGTCAGCACTGCCATGAGCAGGGCAGCCAGCAGAAGCACGCAGCTCTTTAGCCGCTCCTCTATCAGCTCATCCACGAAGCTGACTGCCACGATGCGCCAGTCGCTCCCTTCCTTTGTATGTATGGTGTAAATGACCCCGCTCTCCTCATAGGTACCGTCAGGACGCCGGGCCATGTCCGCCGTATTCTCCTCCTTCAGTCCGGCAAAGATAAGCTGCTGCTGAGGATGATAGACGATGTTTCCCTGCCTGTCTATGATAAAGCAGTATCCGTGGTTTCCTACTCCCACATTGTCCACGTAGCTGGCTATCTGGGAGAAGCGGGAGTCCAGAACTACAATCTGCTCCCCTTTATCCCTCGTTTCCACCAGGCTTGAGATAGAGACCACCCACGGATACTCATTGAGAAGAAGGCTTTCCACATGGGGCTTTGATATTACGATTTCCCCAGGTCCCGGTACTGTCTGAGGGTCAAAGGACAGATTTTTCAGCGGGTGATCCTTGAACGTTTTCCTCCCTGTCCACGCGCCTGTCAGCTCTCCTGCATCGGGATCATAGGTGGTGACTGCCGCCACGTCTGTGCGCATGTCAACCATGCTGTTTAAGCTCTCGTCCATCTTTACCCCGCCCTCTGCGAAGAGATTTTTGATCAGTTCCAGAGAGCTGTTGATGTCGTCCATATAATTGTCCACGATATTGACAACCTGAACAGCCGCCTGATCGCTGAATGTCTTCACATTCTGGATCATCGAGTGCCGGTAGGTGGTGACGAAGATGATCATTCCCGCCAGCAGGCACACAAACACCATGGACACCACCAGGGCGGCCATCATGCCGGCGCTGCTGAAACTGCTTCCGGCCCGCTTTTTCTTGCTTTTCTCCCCTTTTTTCATGCCTGCCTCTCCTCCTGGGTAAGCTGACGCCTCAGCATGTTCGGCGAAACTCCCTCATATTTTTTAAAGCAGTAGCTGAAATAGTGCTGGTCATTGTAGCCGCAGGCCTCCGACACCTCGCGGATTTTCATTGCCGTATTTAAGAGCAGGATTTTGGCCGTCTCCATCCTCTTTTTTGTCAGATAATCCACAAAGCTGTTTCCCGTACGCTTCTTTATCAGGGCGCTTAAATAATTGGGGCTCACGCCAATCTCCGTGCTGGCTGACATTAAAGACAGGTCTGCGTTAGAATAATTATCCTCAATATAGCGAATCGCCCTGTCGCATATATCCATGCTGCTCTTCGTCTTATGCTCAGCGATCCGATCCCTGGCCGCCATGCAGAAATGAACAAAATGTTCTGAAGCATCCTTCAGGGAGCTGTCGAGAAAGGCCATCTGCTGCATAAACGGATCTGCCTTCAGAGCCGCTGCATCAGATTCGGCTGACATGGAATACATGATCCGGCAGACGCAGGACAGAATTTCCACCAGCATAAAGTTGACCTTTTCCCTGGAATTGTTCTCGTCCTTCAGGCAGCCAAACACCTCCCACAGATAGCTTTCCAGCTCCTCCCTGGCTCCTCCCCTTATCTTCTCTTCGATGTTTGCTACCACCTTCATCACATAGTCCATGTCCACGCCGGAAAACGGCTCCTCATCTATAATGTACCTGACTCCGCCCTGGCCGCTCCTGCCTGCGTAGCGCATGGCATTGACCGCATCCCTGTAGGCCTCAGACAGATCCGTAAAACCCTGGACTACACGGCTGGCGCCCAGGCTGCACC
Source organism: Clostridium sp. AM29-11AC (assembly GCF_003480545.1). Lineage (NCBI taxonomy): Bacteria > Bacillati > Bacillota > Clostridia > Eubacteriales > Clostridiaceae > Clostridium > Clostridium sp. AM29-11AC. The sequence goes on along the minus strand of NZ_QUJI01000009.1, from coordinate 79,315 downwards.
TCAGATTCAGAATACGGGCAGAGCTCTGGACAATGTCGTCTGCCAGGATGTGCAGATACTTGTCAAAGGATGCCGGTGTGCTCCACAGCACGGATACAATCTTGTCCTCCAGAAAGAAGCTCTCATATTTGATATACTTTTTCAAAATGGTATCTACTGCATGAACATGGCTGTGCTCTGTGCAGTTGTTTCCATTTTCGTCGCGAAAAGTAACTGCCGTCACCAGATACCGGATACTCTCGCTCTCCGGCTTTATCATGCCGCAGGCCTGTGCCTGAGCTTTCAGCATCTGCTCCCTCTCCGGCGTGCTGGCCATCTGAAAGCTGTCTAACAGAAGTGGAAGAAGAAATTCCGAAATATTGATCTCATTTTTTCTGCGCTCGGCAAACTCGGAGAACAGCCGGTCGATCTTCTGCTTAATCTGAATGAGATTTTCTGTCAAATCCGCCATGGAGATCGGCTTGAGCATGTAGCTGATAATATTGTACTGAATCGCCTGCTGGGCATAAGAGAAATCGTCAAAACCGCTGAGGAATGCGATCTGTGTAGCTGGACGGATCTCTCTGACCTGCCTGGCCAGCTCCACGCCGGAAATAAACGGCATCCGTATATCCGTGAGAAGAAGATCCGGCTCCTTCTCCCCCACCAGCTCCAGGGCTTCAATCCCGTTTTCAGCCTCTCCCACCACCTGAAATCCAATTTCCTCCCAGTTAATCCTGCGGATAATGGCTCTCCTCAATTCCTCCTCATCATCTGCAACTACTACTGTATACATAAATCCCTGTGCCCTCCGTTGATTTTCTCTTTGCATTTTCCTGTTATTTTATCACAAAAGGCGGGGAATGTATAGAAAAATACCTGGAGCCGGCAAATAAGGAGAGCGGAGGCAGAGGAAGAAGGGCAAGCGTTCTGAGACTGACAAAGCCGCGTCTGCCTCTCTTCTTTTCTGTTTTGTTATTTTTTTGTCAATTCATTTTGCATTTTTTACATTTTATGATATACTTTTACGCAATTAACACATACTATTCTACAAATTTTTACAAGGAGAACGCTATGGAGCCACGAAACCTTACTTTATTGACAGACCTGTACGAGCTTACCATGATGCAGGGCTATTTTCACGAGAAGGATGCCAACGAGATGGTCATCTTTGACGCCTTCTACAGAAATAATCCCGACGGAAACGGATTTGCCATCTGTGCGGGACTGGAGCAGGTGATCGAATATATAAAAAATCTCCACTTTGAAAAGGAGGATGTGGACTACCTCAGAAGCACAGGCCTGTTCACGGAGGATTTTCTTGACTATCTGCGCAACTTTAAGTTTACAGGGGATATTTATGCCATCCCGGAGGGAACCGTGATCTTTCCCAGGGAGCCCCTTATCAAGGTAATCGCGCCGATTATGCAGGCCCAGCTTGTGGAAACGGCTATCCTGAATATTGTAAACCACCAGAGCCTGATCGCCACCAAGACTTCCCGCATCATCCATGCAGCCCGCGGGGACGGCATCATGGAATTTGGACTGCGCCGCGCCCAGGGGCCGGATGCCGGAATTTACGGAGCCAGAGCTGCCATGATTGCCGGCTGCATCGGAACCTCCAACGTGCTGGCCGGACAGATGTTTGACGTTCCGGTGAAGGGAACTCACGCTCACAGCTGGATCATGAGCTTCCCGGATGAGCTGACCGCCTTTCGCACCTACGCCAAGCTCTACCCCTCCGCCTGCATCCTCTTAGTCGACACCTACGATACGCTGAATTCCGGCGTGCCCAATGCGATCCGCGTGTTTACGGAGATGAGGGAGGCCGGCATTCCGTTAAAGGGATACGGCATCCGTCTGGACAGCGGCGATCTGGCCTATCTGTCCAAAAAGGCCAAGGCCATGCTGGACGCAGCAGGCTTTACCGATGCGATTATCTCCGCCTCCAATGATCTGGACGAGTATCTCATTGACAGCCTGAAAATGCAGGGAGCCACCATCAACTCCTGGGGCGTCGGGACAAACCTGATTACCTCCAAGGACTGCCCTTCCTTCGGCGGCGTCTACAAGCTGGCTGCTATCAGAGACAGAGACACCGGAAAGTTTATACCGAAGATCAAACTGTCGGAGAATACGGAGAAGGTGACAAATCCCGGCAATAAGGCAATCTACCGCATCTACGGAAAGAACGACGGCAAGATAATCGCCGACCTGATCTGTCTGGCAGATGAGGTTTACGACGAAAACAAGTCCCTGCTGCTGTTTGATCCCATCGAGACCTGGAAAAAGACTCACCTGGCTCCGGGCACCTATACGATGCGCGAGCTGCTTGTTCCTGTCTTCCAGTCCGGCGAATGCGTGTACCATTCACCGAAGGTCATGGAGATCCGCGATTACTGTCAGAGAGAGCTGAATACTCTCTGGGATGAGTCCAGACGTCTGATCAATCCTCATGAGGTTCATGTGGATCTGTCCAATGAGCTGTGGCACATGAAAAACCAGCTCCTTGACAGCTATCACTATAATGACTGATCAGCAAGCCGTATAAAATAGAATCCTGCTTCGCAGGATTCTCCGCCTGCGGCGGGTCGCGAAAGAGGCCGGATGCCCTCATTTTCCCCCGGGCATCCGGCCTCTTTTTTGAAGCAGTTTCGCCTCCCGTCTTCAGGTATCGGCCAAAACCACTTCCTTTTTCTGTTTTAGAGCATGGCTCCGCTGGCGTCAAACTGGTACATCTGCCCGTCAATCTCCTTCCAGCAGTCAGATACCATTCTGCCTCCATCCTCCGGATCGAGATAATACCAGACTCCGTTTGCCTGCACCCATCCGTCAGTCTTTGCATAATCCTTAAAATAGTACCAGCTTCCGTCAATTTTCTTAAAGCCCTCCGGCGAAATCACCTGGCTGTAGTCGGTAAATGCCAGCTCCAGACATACGGGGCCTTCAATCCCGTCTACTGTCCCGCTGTCCGTACACTGCCAGATGGTGCGGTTCGGATACGTATTGACAGTTCCGTATCTGGCATACCAGATATCATAGGGAATCTGGCTCGTATCCATCTTATTGACCAGCCAGTCATTATAGCCGAATACCACCGGATGGTAGCCGGCCTCCTCCACAGTCCGGCAGAAAGCGTTGACTATATCTGTCAGTTCCTGCCTGGAAAGGCCGGAGATATAGGCAGATTCCACATCCATGGCGATCGGATAGGATACCCTGTAGTCTTTTGCCGTCCGGACCGCAAACTGAGCCTCCTTCACTGCCCGGTCCACATCCAGGGCCTGGGAGTAGAGATACACTCCTGTCTGGATTCCGGATGCCGCCGCCTCCCTCATATTGGCGTCAAAGGTCGGATCCAGGCTGTCCAGATACCCCATGCGGATCATGGCAAAGCTCACATCATCTGCGGCAGCGGCTGCCCAGTCAATCTCTCCCTGATACTTTGAAACGCTGACTCCGCGGAAAAGCGCTCCCTCCACAGCGGTTCCCTCAGCATTTACATACTGGCCGTTTTCCTTCTCAAAGGCCGCCGCCTGGACTGTCATCGGCGCTGACGCACAAAAGACTGCCGCGGAAACGGCCGCCCACAGGGTGCGCATTCTCTTTCTGTACTGCATCTTTTCCTCTCCTCTCATCTGCCTTCCCCCAGGCAAAAAGCCTGTGTCCGGCTGCTTTTCAGACTGTTCTCATCTAAGTATAGCACATGCACTTGCGGAATCAATTCCCGTCTTTTTACAATTTTCTTACTTTTTTGCTGTTTTCAACGAGAGGCTTCCTCGTTTCGCCCTTTACTTCTATTGTTCTGTTTCAGCTCATTTCTCCTGCTGTTCCCACTGTTCTCTCCTCTGGAGGCTGTAGATCGACTGTCCCCCATTGCACAGCCGCGCTGCCGCACAGACAATGAAAAAGCAGGGAAGCAGCTCACAGCCAAAGACCTCTGCCCCGATGAATACCGGAGCCAGAAAGGTATTGGTAGCTCCGCCGAAGACAGCGGCATATCCCAGAGCCGCCAAAAGCGGAAGCGGCAGGGGGAGGATAAGGGAAAGAGCGGCTCCCAGGCTGGCTCCGATGGAAAACAGAGGGGTGACCTCTCCTCCCTGAAAGCCTGCTGCAATCGTAACTGCAGTAAAGAAAAATTTCAGTATCCAGTCGAACACCTTCACATCCTCTCCGCTCAGGCTTCCCTCGATCAGGTTTGTCCCAAGCCCGCAGTAGCGTCCGCCGTAAAATAAGAGAAGCAGAATGCTGAGTCCCGCGCTGCAGACCGCAATCCGCACAACAGGGTTTTTCACCGCTTCCCCCAGCCCTTTCTTAAGTCTCCCCAGCGTCCAGGCAAAGGCGCCCCCTACTGTGCCGAAAATCAGCCCTGCCCCGAGAAGCAGAAACACGGTGGAAAAGGAAAGGCCGCCGCCGTTAAGGCTCTCCACCGGAAAGACAAACTTTTCAAGTCCCAGAGCGCCAGACACGGCGCTGGCAGTAAACGAGGCTGTCAGCGCCGGAACAAGGGCCCTGTATTCCAGCCTGCCGGCCCACAGCACCTCGGCAGCAAAGAGGACGGCTGCGAGAGGTGTTCTGAACAGCCCTGCAAATCCGGCAGCCATCCCTGTTACCAGAAATATCCGCGAGCTGTTTTTAAAAGGAAGACGGCCAAACATCCCATGAGATACGGCAGCTCCTATCTGTACCGCCACTCCCTCCCGCCCGGCACTTCCTCCGAACAGATGGGTGAGCCAGGTGCTCCCTGTCACAAGGGGGATCAGCCGCAGCGGAATCTCCTTCTCCGTCCCGAAGCCCACCTCAAATACAAGCCCCATGCCCCTGGCGCATTTTTCTCCAAAGGTTCTGTAGAGATATACGCTCAGCACGCCCGCCAGGGCAAGAAGCGGAATGAGAATGGTCCCGTATTCCATCCTGCAGGCTGTAACTGCCAGCAGAACGCGGCCAAACAGAGCATCCAGAGCCCCTGTGACTGCTCCCACCAGGATTCCGAGCACAGCCGCCAGAATCAGAACGGCCATATCCCTTATCCCCCGATCCTTTGCCTCCTTCGCCTCTTCTTGGCCTGCCTTTGTCTCCTTTCCTGCGCTCTCTTCCCGCTCATTTGTTCCTCCCGTCTGCCGCCCTTCTGCCTGCATTTTTTATGGCCTGTATTTTATCTCTTTGCGGCGTGTATTTTATCTCCTGCACCGTCACACAAAAAGCTGCGGCAAAGTGGGAAATCCTCTTCCCTTTGCCGCAGCCTGATTTCTTCCGTCTTCTCCGCCCCTGCTTTGACAGCCGGGGTCTCTTCTCCGCCCTCCGGCGCTTTCACAGAGTTCTGATGCAGCCCTCTGCAGGGGACACCGGCAGTCCGCCTTACTCGTCCCAGTTGTGGTAGGTCGCCTGCACATCGTCATCTGCATCCAAGAGATCCAGCAGACGGTTCATCTTCTTGATGGACTCCTCGTCAGTCAGCTCCACCCATGTCTGAGGAATCATGGTGACCTCAGCCTCCATCATGGGGATTCCCTTTGCCTCGAGAGCTTCCCTGACTGCGCTGAAATCATCCGGATCCGTCACGATCTCGTAGCTGTCCGCCTCCTCTGCGAAGTCCTCCGCTCCTGCGTCGAGAGCCTCCATCATCAGAGTGTCGGCATCCATGTCGCACTCTTCCTTGTCAATGATAATCTGTCCCTTCTTGTCAAACATAAAGGAAACGCTGCCCTGTGCGCCGATGTTTCCGCCGCCCTTTGTGAAGGCGCTTCTCACATTGGCTGCTGTACGGTTCTTGTTGTCAGTCAGAGCTGTGACAATAATTGCCACTCCGTTCGGGCCATATCCCTCATATGTAAGCTCCTCATAGTTGACAGAGTTCGCATCGCCGGCAGCCTTCTTGATTCCTCTCTCGATCGTGTCGTTCGGCATATTGTTGGCCTTCGCCTTGGCAATGACATCGCGCAGACGGCTGTTGTTGGCCGGATCAGCTCCGCCTTCCTTTACAGCAACCGCAATCTCACGCCCGATAACGGTAAAGATTTTTCCCTTCGCCGCATCGTTCTTCTCTTTCTTGTGCTTAATATTGGCGAACTTTGAATGTCCAGACATAATAACACTCCTCTTTTTATGAATTCTTTCCGTGACAATACATATTACTTTTCATCTGCCAGTGCGGTCCGGACAGGCCGCAGCAGCACAGAATTTTGCTCACAATCTTTTTTATTTTATCACTAAAATCAGGCCTTGACAAGCCGCAATCTCAAAAAACTGCCTCCCTATAAGGGAAGGTCCGCCCCCGGTTCCGGCTTTTCCCTCAGTCCGTTTTCCCCTTCGGGAATCACCGCTACAGAATGGATCACCTTGTTTTCCACAGAGATAGTCTGGAACAGATAGCCCCCGTAATGCACCTGCGGGGTTTCGCCCTCTCTGGGAACCCGGTTCAGACGGGAGATCAGAAAGCCGTTCAGGGTATCGAAATTTTCGCTGTCCTCCCCGTCAAAGGCAAGGCCCAGCTCCTTTGACACATCCTCCAGAGGCGTCAGGCCGTCAAAAACGAAGCTGCCGTCCTCTCTCCTGGAAATCATCTCCTCATCCTCGTCGTACTCGTCCAGAATGTTTCCCACGATCTCCTCCAGAATGTCCTCCATCGTGACAATCCCGGCTGTCTGCCCATACTCATCCACCACAATTTCCATATGAATTTTCTGGGACTGCATCTCCTTAAACAGCGGATTTATATTTCGTGTTTCCGGGATGAAATGGGCTGTCCGCAGAAGTCCCTCTACCTGGTCAATCTGCTTTCCCCTGTTTTCCTGGCTCTGGGCACAGGCCACGGCATCCCTCAGATGAAGGATTCCCCTGATGTCATCAATATCCTCCCCGTAGACAGGAAAGCGGGAATTGATTCCCTCCCTCAGAATAAAATCCACTGCCTCGCCCAGAGTCATGGAAGCGGGAAGCGCCGCCACATTTCTGCGCCTTGTCATAATATCTCCGGCCTGCTTGTCCCCCAGCTCCACAATGTTCGTGATCATCTCCGCCTCATCGGCTTCCAGGACGCCCTGCTCATGCCCTTCATTGACCATGAGCATAATATCCTCCTCTGTCACATTGTCGCTTTTATCGTGCAGCCCGACTCCCATAGGGTACAGAATCAGCCACGAAAGGCCTGAGACCAGCCCGGCAAATGGCTTAAAAATCAGCACAGCCAGCCCGGCTGCCCTCAGAAAGCGGTATGCCCACTTTTCCGGTTTCCGGCTGGCCAGACGCTTTGGAATGACAATTCCAAGGCTGATGAGCACAGCCAGAAGCACAACCGCTGCCGCCGCCGTCGCAAGGGCTGTCCAGGGTTCCTCCATCCTGAGTCCCGTTTTATGTATCATTGTTTCCAGAAAAGCGCCGGCTTGTCTAAGAATCACTGCTCCTGAAATCAGTCCTATCAGGTTCGTCACAATCTGAACTGTGTTCACAAACTCTGCCGGGCGCTCCAGCACGGCCAGAAGTCTTTCAGCCTTCTTATTGCCCTCCCCGGCCTCCTTTTCCAGCGTTCCTGAATTCAGATGCTGAATCGCCGCTCCAAATCCATAAAGCATCCCGTCCATCAGAATAAAGCCCAGAAAAATCAAAATACTCAGGGGCCAGTTCCCATCGTCCATAGCTCTTAATCCTCTCCTTTGTTATTGTCCTTCTGCCCATTCTTCCCTGGCGTTTTCTCCTTCGCATGAACAGGCAAAAGGCAGAATTTAAGCTCCTCTGCCCCCTCCCTGCGTGTCTGCAGTCCTGTAAAGCCCGGGCAGAAGAATGGCTTTCTGCCTCATTCTGCCAATATACACCTGCAGCCCCGGCCCGTCAACTGTATTCCTCAGTCTTTCATTGCGGCCTGGCTGTCGTTTCTTACAGAGCTCTCCGGATACATGCGCCTATGTATTCAGCTCAAGGCTGACCATCAGCGCCCGGTTCACCCTCTCCAGCAGTTCGTCATCAATATGGCAGATCCTCTCTCTGAGTCTCTGCTTGTCGATGGTTCTGAGCTGTTCCAAAAGAATTACAGAATCTTTCACCATATCACAGCGTCTGGTGTTTAGCTCTACATGCGTCGGCAGCTTCGCCTTATTCATCTTTGAAGTTATTGCCGCGCAGATCACCGTAGGGCTGTGCTTGTTTCCTACATCATTCTGTATGATCAGAACCGGCCTCACGCCTCCCTGCTCGGAGCCGACCACCGGCCTCAGATCCGCATAATAGATATCGCCTCTTCTTATAATCAAATAACTCACTCTCCGTCATTCCAGTTTATACCCTTAGTATTACCCTTTTTTTGGCGGGTATTCACATATCTGCGGAAAGATTGCTTCCTCTCCCTATCTATCATATGGCTCTTTGGCGTACTCTGTTCCTGGCTTTCTGCGTCAGTCCTCTCTTTTCTCTTCCGTGGGGCCTCCCCTATCCAAGGCGGCCTCTGCTTTTTTATCGTCCCTCACATAGATGCGGGGAACTCTTTTTCCAATCAGGCATGGGATCTCATAGTGAAAGCCCCCGCACTGTGCGGCCAGCTCCTCCATGGTGATCTCCTCTTTCCCGTCCCGGCCCACGAGTGTGACGGTGTCCCACTTTTCTGCCTCCGGAATTTCGGTCACATCAGCCATAAACTGATCCATACAGATGCGGCCCAGAATCTTCGCCCTCTTTCCACGGATCAGAACCTCTCCCCGGCCCGACAGGCCTCTCGGGTAGCCGTCCCCGTAGCCTGCGCAGACAGTGGCAACCCGCATGGGGCGCCGGGCCACAAAGGTCCCGCCGTAGCTCACAGCCGTCCCCGGCTCAATCTCCTTGATATAGGTGATATAGCTTTTAAGCTCCATGGCAGGAAGCAGGCGGATCCTGTTTCTGTCCACCTCACCGGAGGGATAGAGGCCGTATATACAGATTCCCGCCCGCACGGCATCCATCTCCATTCCCTCCGGCATCCTGTGAGAATCAATAATTCCCGCGCTGTTCATGCAGTGGCAGATCAGTTTTTTCCTCCCCGGCTCTTTCTTCGTCAAAAGCTCCGAAACCTGAGCCGCGAAGTTGCGGAAATCCTCAAACTGCCGTTTCGTCACCGCCTTGTCTTCCTCGTCCGCTCTCGGAAAGTGCGTAAACAGCCCCTCGATAAAAAGTCCCGGAAGGCTGCTGATCCGGTCGATCATCTCCAGGGATTCCTCCGACGGCTTCAGGCCGATCCGGCTCATTCCCGCATCTACTGCCAGATGCACGCTGCCCCTGATTCCAGCCTCCCCGGCCAGCTTGGAAAAGGCCTCTGCCGTCTCCTCCTCGAAAATCACCGGCCGCACGTCCGCCGCCAGAAGCTCTCTGAACCGGCTGTCCCTGACGCTTCCCAGCACCAGGACAGGCAGGGATACACCGCTTTTTCTAAGCTCCAGAGCCTCGTCTGCCGTAGCCACCGCATATCCCGACACATAGGGCTCAATGGCCGCCGCTGTCTCCGCCGCCCCGTGACCATAGCCGTCCGCCTTGACTACTCCGATCACCGCTGTCCCTTCCGGAAGCCCTGCCGCTATTTCCTTCATATTCTGCTCAATCCGATCCAGATGGATCAGCGCACAGATCCGGTCGCTTCCGCCTTCCTCCGGTCTGTTTTCCCGGATCTTCATATTTTCAGTTTTCACTTTTGTCCCCTCTTTCCAGCTGTCATCTCCATTGGCCCCGGCCCTGCATCTGACGGCACGGGGCCTGTCTCTTTTCTGCAGATATTCTGCAGCACACCTCCCGTCAGCTCAGGCAGCCTGCAGTATCCAAAGCTCACTGCTCCCTTTTTCTTTTCTCCGGCTCCGACACCCTCATCAGACAGTCTGCCAGATTCTCCGCCAGCACGCTGTGCATGCCATATTCCGCTGCAGCAGCCTCTCCTGCCAGCCCGTGAAGGTAAACGCCCAGGGGCGCCGCCTCCCCTTCCTCCATTCCCATGGCAATCAGTCCGGCCAGCACCCCTGTCAGCACATCCCCGGAACCGGCCTTGGCCATAGCTGAACAGCCGCTTTTATTAATATAGACCGGCTCATCTTTTTTGACCACCACGGTGGCCGCATCCTTCAGAACCGTTATCACCCCATACTTTTCGCTGTAGGAAACGGCGGTCTCCACCAGATGTTCCCTCACCTCATCGATCTCCATCCCTGTCAGACGGGCCATCTCCCCCACATGAGGCGTGACAATGACATTCTCTGTAAAGTATTCCGACAGCGACGGATTCTCAGCCACAATGTTCAGTCCGTCAGCATCCAGCACAATCGGAACGAAGGCGGAAAGCAGAATCTGCTGCACCAGCCGCACTGCCCAGGGCTCTCTTCCAAGACCCGGCCCCAGAACCACAGCGTCCGCCCAGCCGCACTCCCGCTCAATCTGAAGGGCGAAGCTCTCCGGCTCCTCCATGGCCTCCTCCCTGTCGTAGGCAGACAGAATCGCTTCCGGCAGAAGTGTCTGCAGAATCTGGCAGTTCTCCCTGGGCGTCAGAATCTTTACAAGTCCGGCCCCTGTGCGGTAAGCGGCAAGGGCGCTCAGATAGGCGGCTCCTCCCATTCCCGGCGAACCTGCGGCAATCAGGACACGCCCATAGGTCCCCTTGTTGGAATAGGCGCGCCTTGCCGGAACCTTCTTAAGGTCCTCCCTGTCAAAGGTAACGAATCTGGTTTCCCCAAGGCAGACGTCCGGGCAGGGAGGAAATCCAATATCCTTCACGGCCACCCTTCCGCAGTAATCCCTTCCCGGAAACAGAACGAGTCCCAGCTTTTCAAACCCAAAGGTTACTGTCAAATCTGCTCTCACAGCCCGGCCCATCACTCTTCCCGTGTCGGAATGAATTCCTGACGGAATATCCACTGCCACCGTAAGGCGCGGCGCCATCCCGCAGATCATCTCTATGACATTCCGGTACGGCCCCTCCACATTTCTGGAAAGTCCCACTCCAAACAGCGCGTCCACTGCTACCTCGTAGCTGCCTGGGATGAAATCCTCTGCCTCCATGACGGAAATTCCGATCCTCTCATCGATGGCAAGCTGCAGTTTCAGCTCCTCTGTCCGGCTCTCCTGCCTTCCGGCCGTCAGAACTGTCACATTGTACCCCCTCAGAAAAAGCATACGGGCGATGGCCGCCCCGTCTGCTCCGTTATTCCCCGTTCCGCAGGCCACAAAAATCCGATCTTCCCTGAAAAGTTCAGGCTCCATCTCCTCAACCACAGAGAGAGCCGCACGCTCCATTAAAACAAGGGACGGGATTCCCACTGTCTCAATGGCGTGCCTGTCAATCTCTTTCATCTGAGCACCTGTCACCAGCCTCTTCATGCTGCTCCTCCTTCTCCACGGCATTCATTCTATTCTGCCGTTTTTTTCTCTGCCCCCTCGCCCACGGCAAAGGCTACGGCGTAATCCTTCGTATTGGTAATCGATACATGGATTTCTTTTATGGAAAGCCTGTCCGCCAGCTCCCTGGCCCCTCCATAGAGCCTTACATACGGCTTTCCGAGGCTGTCCCTGAGCACCTCGATCTCCGCCGGTCCAAAGCTCCTGAACCCGGTGGCGAGCACCTTGGCCACTGCCTCCTTAACGGCAAAAGTGCCGGCTAACCGGGCATAATTTCCCCCGGCCTGCTGGCACTCTTCCTGCGTGTATACACGCGTCAGGAAGGCCTCCTTCTCACAGGCCCTCCTGATACGTCCTATTTCAATCATGTCTGTCCCAACACCTGCTATCATTTCCCGTCTTTCCCTCTCGCGAAATTCTTTTCCCTTTCCTTCTGGTCCTGCATCCTGCATACACGGTAAGACAGGCGCATCAGGCTTTCTGACAGGTGAACATTTTCCACCACCACGTCATCGGGAACAGCCAGATCTGTGTGGGTAAAATTCCAGATTGCCTTAATTCCGGCTTTTACCAGGCGGTCGGCAATCTCAGCCGCCTTTGACTTCGGGATCGTAAGGACGGCAATCTGAACATCGTTATCTGCAATAAACTGCTCCAGATCCTCAATGCCGCGGATTTCCACTCCGCGCACCACCAGCCCTACCAGCCTCGGGTTCACATCAAACATTCCCTTAATCAGGAAACCACGGCGTTCAAAGTTGGTATAATTGGCAATCGCCTGTCCCAGATTTCCCGCTCCGATGATAATCAGGTTGTGCTGCCTGTCAATCCCAAGGATTCTGGCGATTTCTGAATAGAGATACTTTACATTATAGCCATACCCCTGCTGTCCGAATCCCCCGAAATTGTTAAGATCCTGACGAATCTGGGAGGCAGTTACCTTCATCCTCACGCTCAGCTCGTTTGAAGAAATCCGCTCCACTCCCTCTTCCAGCAATTCACCTAAATATCTGTAATACCTCGGCAGCCTTGAGATCACTGCCTTGGAAATCTGTTTCTGTTCCACGGCTTTTCTTCACCTTCCTTTTCTCAGACACGCCGCTTTTATTCCATATTCGTCATTTTCCAGAAAGCGGCATTATCTACTATTATATCATATGATAAATTATTGTCAAATAAAACAGGGGATTTTCGTGCTTTCTGCCGGAAATTTTTCTGCCGGCCTCTGTCTCTTTCCCCTCCAGCTTCTTGCAAAACTTTCCTTCTTATATTATACTTGTCACAGATTTTGCAGCCGCATACTGCATGCCTCTGCTGTCCCGGTCCGCTCTCTAGGAACACCTGGACGCCGGCCGCTTCCTGCGCTGTGAGACAGGCCCTCAGACTTTTTCGGGCAGGTTTCCTGAGGCATCCATCTGCGCTGCTTAACAGCAATACTATTTACTACATCAGGAGGCAGGACATGATTTTATCATGCAGCAATATCACAAAATCCTTCGGGACAGACTCTGTCTTAGAGCAGGTGTCCTTTCATATAGAGGAACGGGAAAAGGCCGCCATCGTTGGAATCAACGGCGCCGGAAAATCCACACTCTTAAAGATCATAATCGGGGAGCTTGCCCCGGACGACGGAACCGTGGTTGTGACAAAGGGAAAAACCCTGGGCTATCTGGCCCAGCATCAGGATCTGGACAGCAGCCGCACCATCTACGACGAACTTTTGGAGGTCAAGCGCCCTGTCATTGAGATGGAGGAGCGCATCCGGCAGCTGGAAATTGAGATGAAGCACTCCGCCGGTGAGGAGCTGGAAACACTCTACCAGACTTACAGCCGCCTGAGCCACGAGTTTGAGCTTGCAAACGGCTACGCCTGGAAAAGCGAGATTAACGGCGTTCTAAAAGGACTGGGCTTTGAGGAGGAGGAATTTTCAAAGCCTGTCTGTACCCTGTCCGGAGGCCAGAAAACCAGAGTTTCCCTTGGAAAGCTCCTTCTCTCGCGGCCCGACATCATCCTGCTGGACGAGCCCACCAACCATCTGGACATGGAATCCATCGCCTGGCTGGAAAACTATCTGCTGAATTATCAGGGAACGGTCATCATCGTGGCCCACGACCGCTATTTTCTCGATCGGGTGGTGACAAAGATTGTGGAGCTGGACAACGGAAAGGCCACTGTATTCCAGGGCAATTACTCTGCCTACAGTGAGAAAAAGGCCATGCTGAGGGCCAATATTTTAAAGGCCTATTTAAACCAGCAGCAGGAGATCCGCCACCAGGAGGAGGTCATCACCAAGCTGCGCTCCTTCAACCGGGAGAAATCTATCAAGCGGGCAGAAAGCCGCGAAAAGCTCCTGAACAAAATGGAGCGAATCGAGAAGCCCACAGAGGTCAACGATGCCATGAACATCACCTTAGAGCCTGACATCCAGAGCGGCAACGATGTGCTGACTGTCCGCGGCCTTTCAAAAGGCTTTGACGGGCAGCAGCTCTTCTCTGGTGTGGACTTTGACATCAAGCGGGGAGAGCGGATCGCCATTATCGGAAACAACGGAACGGGAAAGACCACGATCTTAAAGATCATAAACGGCATTGTCCCGGCGGATTCCGGCGAAATCCGCCTCGGTTCCCGCGTCCACATCGGCTACTACGATCAGGAACACCACGTCCTCCACAATGAGAAGACCCTGTTTCAGGAGCTGTCGGACACTTATCCTGGCATGAACAATACCCAGATCCGAAATGTCCTGGCTGCCTTTCTCTTCACAGGAGAAGACGTGTTCAAACTCATCGGAGATCTGAGCGGCGGCGAGAAGGGAAGGGTATCCCTGGCTAAACTCATGCTCTCTGAGGCCAATTTTCTGATCCTGGATGAGCCCACCAACCACCTGGATATTACCTCCAAGGAAATTCTGGAAAATGCCCTGAACCACTACACAGGAACTGTCCTCTACGTGTCTCACGACCGCTATTTCATCAACCGGACCGCCACCAGAATCCTGGACCTGACCCATAACACCCTTGTCAACTACATTGGAAATTATGACTATTACCTGGAAAAGCGCGACACCATGGAACAGCTTCTCACCGGCAGCGCCGGAAATGGCGCTGCAAAAAATGCAGGTTCTGGCACTGCCGGACAGAAGGATGCCGGCAGTTTGCCTCTCCAGGGAAGCGCCAAAAGCACGGCGGCCGGTTCCGTATCCTTCACCGCAGACGGAGCCGTCAATGCCGCCTCCCTGCCATGGGCAGGCGCTGCAAAAGCAGCTCCACTTCCTTCCTCTGCCGGAAAGACAGACTGGAAACAGCAGAAGGAAGAGCAGGCCCGCCTTCGCAAACGCCAGAACGAGCTGAAAAAGACAGAGGATGCCATCCATGAGCTGGAAACCAGGGACGCACAGATCGATGCCCTCCTCTGCGAGGAGGAGATCTTCTCCGATGTGGCAAAGCTCATGGAATTAAACTCGGAAAAGCAGTCTATCTCCGAAAAACTGGAGGAGCTGTATGAGCGTTGGGAAGAGCTGGCAGAGGACTGATTTTCAGCTTTATAACCGGAGGAACTTTTATCTTTGAGTCTGCAGCTGCCCCTCAGCTAAGCGGATACCGCCGGCATGATCTCCCGGAAGGGAGAATTGCCGGCGGTATCCGCTGTTTCTTTTACTTTTATTTATTTCTTTTATCTATTTTTTATTTCTCTTTCCTGTCTCCCCCCATCCCGTCTTTCACCATGGGGCCTACCGTGAATTCTGTAGTTCCCATATAACCGGGCGCGATAGAGTATTCCGGAAATACGAGAACCACCTCCCCGGTTCCGCTGATGTAGAAATCTGTATTCTCATCTACTGTGGTAAAGCCCTCTGCCATATCTCCCGCTCTGCCGAATCCGAAAAAGATCTGATTTTCATCAGCCGCCATGCGCTCCTCTATCTGCCGCACCACTTCTTTATTGCAGAGCTCCACATAGCCGCTTCCAAGTACATCCTGAAGGGTCAGCTCCCTGTCCTCTGAAAGATCCAGGTTGTAATAGTGGCGTTCCTCGCTGGCATTGATCCACCCCTTGAAGGCCGTGAGCTCCAGGGAGAGCACGGCCTCGTCCTGATACTTCACTTCATAGTCGATGGAAATATTCATCTGTCGGTTATTCCACTCCTCTTCTGTGCCTCCGGCGGCGAAAAAGGCTTCCTTGTACTCCTCGAATTCCGCTTTTGCCTCTGCCATGTAGCTGTCTGCAATCCGTTCAATCTCCTCGTTCACTTTATCTGCCTGTAAAGAGCGGTTCCCTGTTTCCTCCTGGCTCTGCATGATTCCCGGTACCTCTGCGTGAATATTGTAATCTCCCTCAGACTCATGGTAAGAGCGCACAGTCAGAACACTGGCCAAAAAGCCCAGTCCTGGAACTCGGCTCATGTTTTCTGCGAAAGCCTGGTTCGTGTTGAGCCCTACGGTAAACGCGATCAGCACTCCCGCTGCGGCTGCGGCAGTGCGCCGGAGCAGACGGTAGATCGGACTGCGTGCCCCATTTTTCCTCTGTCTCTGCCGTCCCTGTTTTTCCTCCTGCTTTTCTGTCAGCGGATCCTTCTCTGTACTTTCCATCTCCAGACCTGTCCTCTCCGGACCTCTCTTCTCCAGATCTTTCTCCTCCCGTCTGTCTCTTTCAGCGGAATTCTCCGCCTCTTCCTTCCGGCGTGCCTCTCTCCTTCTGGCTGCCTCCTCTACAGAGCGCCTGACTGTCAGCTCAAGCTCCTTCGGTATCTCAATCTGATCATATACTTTCTTTCCATCCTCGGGTCTCACGGCCTTCCCTCCTTTAATCCTTTTTTCAGACGTTCCAGCGATGAGTACAGCCTGTACTTGACTGTATTCAGATTCGCATCTGTGATCTCTGCAATCTGCTTTAAGGTCAGTTCCTCGTAGTAGTGAAGAACTACCACTGTTCTTCCCGGCTCCGGCAGTTTTTTTACCGCTTCATAGACCTCTCTCTCCCGATCGTAGGCCGGCTCCGTATAGGGCCGGTCGAACACGCCGCCGTCCGTGGAAGGCAATTCCCGTTTTCTGTCCCTCAGAAGCTGAAGAGATTCATTCACTACGATCCTGTAAAACCATGTTTTCAGCGCATCTGTGCTCCTCAGGGTTTCACACTTTTCAAGCCCCTTCAGAATCGCGTTCTGCACCACATCAAGCGCCGCCTCTCTGTCACCCACATAGCTGTACGCCAGTCTGTAAAACCGGTTCTGGTTTTCCAGAATGTAGGCAACTGTACTGTCATATATGCTCTGTCCCATATTCTCTGCCTTTCCAATTTTATTTTCCCCGGCCGCCAAAGACCTGTCTGCTCTTCTCCCTTATTGAATAGATGCAAAAACCCGTTAAAAAGTTGGGAAAACAGGGATTTTTATGATATTAGAAAGAATCCTGCTTCGCAGGATTCTCCGCCTGCGGCGGGGCTGCAAAGCAGCCGTATTCCTCTCCGCCGCAGTGCGATCCCCGCGGAGCGTTTTTATATAACAGGGAACGAAGTTTCCTGGTATAGAACAAAGAATCCTGCTTTGCAGGATTCTCCGCCTGCGGCGGGCCGCAAAAGCGGCAATTTCCTTTCCGCCGCAGTGCGATCCCCGCGGAGCGTTTTTATATAACAGGGAACGAAGTTTCCTGGTATATAAGAAGCCCTCTGCAGAATCAGAACATCTCTCGTTCCCTTTCTGCAGAGGGCCTGCCTTACAATATCTGATTTTGTTTTCAAAAAGGCTGCATCTGCCATAGCCCTTCCCCAGTTCCTAACGGCCTTCCTCGTTTTCCTCCCGGCTCTCCTTTCCGGCCGCCTCCTGTGCCCTCTTAACAGCCGGATTCAGATCCGGATCATAGGCCGGTCCTCTTCCTCCGATATCCCGGTACTCTTCTGTCCCTTCCTCTGTCATCTCCCAGACAGAGGGTCTCTGCCCCTCTAAGCTGACATTCAGCGTCTGAGCCATAAAACTGCACAGCTGAGGATCGAAAATCTTCATCTCGCTTCGGATCTCCGGATTCACATAATTCTCAAACAGAATTCCAAACCAGGCTCCGGAGTCGTCGTCAAAATAGGATGGCAGCCGTGATGCCGATGGGATGTTGTCCAGCAAAAGGTAGAGATCCGCCAGAAATACATTTTTCTCTCCGTCGTTTCCCGTTTCATGGGCTACATATTCCCCGAAGGCCCTGGTCAGAGAGGAAGGTTCTGTAAACTTGAGCTTTTTGTAGTTGGCATCTGTCTTGTGATGCACATAGTAGATGCCCTCGTCCGTCATGGGAGCTTCAAAATATTTCCGGTCCGTGTAGTACATCAGCTCCCAGCCGGATTCCACGAACCGCTCCATCCACTGACGCGGCACATTCTCCATCGCCTCTGTGATCTGCTGCCGCTCCTCCTGTGTAGGCTTTCTCTTTCCCTGGATTATGATATCATACCTTGCATCTCTCAGTCCGTCTGCCCCGTAGTAGTTCATCTCAATGTACTGGCTGGCTGCCATCTGGCCGTTCTTGTTAAAATAATATTTATGGCCGTCTACCATCCTCCAGCCCTCGTCATACATAATTCCGTCGGAGTCAAACCAGTACCACTCGCCTCCTGCTTCCAGCCAGCCGGTCTTTCTCGTCCCATCCTCGTTCAGGTAATACCATTCATCTTCTTCGCTGCTGTAGGCCCAGCCCACAGCCATCTTCCCAGTTTCCTCGCCGAAATAATACCAGTCGCCCCGAATCTTCTTCCACCCCAAAGCGGGATAGCCATCCTCATCGAGGTAGTACCAGTCTCCCCTGTAAAGCAGCCAGCTCTTCTCGAGAAAGCTGCCGTCTTCCAGCCTGTAGCGGCTGTCTGCCTCCTCTCCTGTCCATGTTCCCGCTATGCTTGGAGGAGTCTCCTCTGTCTGCTGGCTCCCGTCCTCTGCACCTTCATCGGAGTCAGCCTGTTTTTCCGCTTCCAGCTCTTCTTGTTCGTCTTTTACCTCATTGTCATGTGCTGCGCTCTCCTCCTGCCCTGCCGGCATTCCCATGGCGCTGCCTGAAAAGCCGGCTGCCATCAGGCAGGCCAGATACACAGCCATCACCGCTCTTCTCAAGATGCCACTCCTCCTCTTCTGATGCCAAAACAAGTCCGCTCTGCAAAAATCCGTTCATCCTCCGAATCAGGCATACGGCAGTTAATACGAAAAATCCCTCACTGCACGCAGACAGATTTTTTGCGGAATTTGGGAAACAGGGCCCTCTCAGGCCCTGTACAAACGCTTAGTCTCTGCTTTTATTTTAAATGAATCCGTCGGAAAAGTATAGCGAAAAATTCTTACATCATTTATAATAAATATTACAATTTTGGCATCTGCCGGCAGCCTGCTGGAGAAATCTTCGGCAGCGGCTGAAAAGATGTTCAGAACTCACCAGATGAAAGGAACGGTTTTTATGAATCTGCGGCGCATACTGGCCCTGGCCGGTGTCTTTATTATCCTGTTTCTCTACGGGGCATCTCTCGTCCTGGCAGTTATCGGAAGCCCCGGATCCCTGGATCTGCTGATGGCTGCCCTGTTCTGCACCATCGTAGTTCCTGCTGTAATCTATGGCTATGAAATCCTTCTGAAAAACGGAGGCTCTCCCGGAGTCTCCTGGAAAAATTCCGCCGACAGGCCCTCAGAGAATGAGAAGGATGCAGAGAATGCCGGAGCAGAACATCCGGAGCAGCGGCAGTCCGGGCAGAAGAAATCTGTCTGAAAAGAGAACTCAGATAAATAGACAAAAGGATGCCTGGGAGCATATATGCAGTCCCGGGAATCCTTTTTCTCTTCCTGTTCTTTTATCCAGACTTTCTTTTATCCAGACTTTTACGAACAAATTAAGCCTTCCTTATTTTCTCACAATGATCTCATCCCTGCCAGGGCCGTTTGACACCATGGTGATCGGAACCTCAATTTCCTTTTCAATAGCCTCAATATACGCGCGGCAGTTCTCCGGAAGCTCTTCATAGCTCTTAATTCCGCGGATGTCGCACTTCCAGCCGGGCAGAGTCTTGTAAACCGGCTTTGCCTTCTCCAGCTTGAGGGTGGTCGGGAAGTCTCTTGTAACCTTTCCGTCGATCTCATATCCAACACAGATCTTCAGCTCATCCAGGTATCCCAGCACATCCACAACTGTCAGAACTGCCTCAGTAGTTCCCTGGATGCGGCAGCCGTAGCGGGTAGCCACTGCATCAAACCAGCCCACACGTCTTGGACGGCCTGTAGTAGCTCCAAATTCTCCCTTATCTCCGCCGCGGCGTCTCAGCTCGTCTGCCTCCTCACCGAACAGCTCGCTGACAAAGGCTCCCGCTCCCACGGCGCTGGAATATGCCTTGACAACTGTTGTAATATTTTTGATCTCGTAAGGCGGAATGCCTGCTCCGATGGCGCCGTAGGCTGCCAGAGTGGAGGAGGAGGTAACCATCGGGTAAATACCGTGATCCGGATCCTTCAGGGAGCCTAACTGTCCCTCTAAAAGGATATTCTTTCCTTCCTTGATCGCCTCGTGCAGATAGGAGGAAACGTCGCATACATAAGGCTCAACCATCCTTCTGTACTCTTTCATCTCCTCAAACAGCTCATCAGGATTTAACAGCGGCTTGTGATATAAGTGCTCTAACAGCACATTCTTCATCTCGCAGACGCGCTTTAACTTATCGTAGAGATACTCCTCGTCAAACAGCTCGCTGACCTGGAATCCAATCTTTGCATACTTGTCAGAATAGAACGGGGCAATTCCGGACTTTGTGGAGCCGAAGGACTTTCCTCCCAGTCTCTCCTCCTCGTACGCATCGAACAGAACGTGGTACGGCATCAGAATCTGAGCGCGGTCAGAAACCAGAATTTTCGGCTGCGGCACGCCCTTCTGCTTGATGTCCTCAATCTCGTTAAATAAAAACGGAATATTTAAAGCAACTCCGTTGCCGATAATGCTTGTCGTATGATCATAAAATACGCCGGACGGAAGCAGATGAAGCGCGAATCTGCCATAGTTGTTGATAATTGTATGGCCCGCATTGCTTCCACCCTGAAAACGGATGATAATATCGGATTCCTTGGCAAGCATGTCTGTGATCTTGCCCTTTCCTTCATCTCCCCAGTTTGCTCCAACGATTGCTCTTACCATGTGCTTTCTCCTCTCCGGGCGTCATCTTCCTCATGTAGACGACTATTTTTATACCCCCTGGCGCGGGGGATCTGCTGCGTAGCCCGCTGCTTCCGAAAAACAGAAGCAAACCATACTACCTCGATATTATATATAATTTTTCCATATAAGTAAAATCAATATTAATTATATTCTTTATAATTTCTATTTATGTTGTTTCTCTTCTTTTTCAGTACCCTCCCGCAGGGCCTTCAAAAGCTTCTGGGCTGCCGGTGAGAGAGGATTTTTAGAGGAGGTAATCAGGCAGAAGCTGCGCTTCTCCATCTTTTTTCTGAAGCGCAGGGCAAACACATCTCCCTGCCTTAAGGCCTCCCCGGCGAATTCTGACATCAGGCAGCCGATTCCCAGGTTGCGCTTTACAAACTGCACAATCATATCGCTGGTGGCGAGCTCAAACTCCGGCTCCAGGCAGATGCCCTCTCTCTCCAGGCAGCTGTCCATAAACCGGCGGGTGCTGGTTTTCTTTTCCAAAAAAATGCAGGGATAGTGCTGCAGCTCCCCATATTCCAGTTCCCTGCCCTCAAGCTCTCCCCGGAAGCGGTTTCCGGCAATGAAAATATTTTCTATCTCCTTGACCGGAGTGGAGCAGAGCCCATTCCTCTCGTCAAAAGGCGTGCTGACAATTCCGAAGTCAATTCCCCCATTTTCCAGCGCATCGATGGTTTCCGGAGTCGGCCCGTTGGAAACCATCACCTTGATTTTAGGATACTGCTCATGAAACTGTTCCAGGTAAGGAAGGAGGTAAAACTGCAGCGTCATGTCGCTGGCGCCGATCCGGATCACTCCCGTATCAAGGCATTTCAGCTGCTTGAGCATCTCCTCCCCGTCCCGGATACTCTCAATTCCCCTCTTTACGTAGACGTACAGCATCTCCCCCTCTCTCGTCAGCCTCACGCCCTTGGGGGTGCGCAAAAACAGCTTTGTTCCAAGCTCCCCCTCCAGGTGCCTGACCGCCTGACTCACAGCCGGCTGGGAGATGCAAAGATGCTCTGCCGCCAGCGTAATGCTGCCGGTCACGGCAGCCTGGTAAAATACCCTGTAATATTCAAGATTTACGTTCAACAGCCCCTCCTTTTGTTTCTCAGAATCTGCTTTATATGAAACAGAATTCTTGCTTTCTTCTGCTCTCTTCCTGTCTCTCTTTTCTCCTGATGCCTGCAGTGTAGTAAGCCGGAAACTCTGAAAGCCTGCCGTATGTCCTACGGCAGGCTCCTGCAGTCCCTCTTTTATGATTCTGATTCCGTCAATCAGTCTCTGTTTTCATCTTCTCCTGTCCGGACGGCCGCCTAGACGTTGATCTGCGCCTTCACTCCCAGGATTTCCCGGTTTTCATCGAGAATCGGGCGGATTACCTCACTTAAGAACTCCTCCACCTGCTCCTTTGCCCTTCCTGTGTATCTGGACGGATCCATGGTCTCCTTCAGTTCCTCCAGTGTCAGGTTGAAGGCAGGATCTGCTGCAATCAGCTCCAGCAGATTGTTGTCCAGACCCTTTTCCTTTACGTTTCTTCCGGCCTCCATAGAGAGAGTGCGGATCTTCTCATGAAGCTCCTGTCTGTCTCCCCCGGCCTTCACAGCGTCCATCATGATATTCTCTGTCGCCATAAACGGAAGCTCGGCCATGAGGCGCTTCTCGATTACCTTTGGATATACCACAAGACCGTCCACTACATTTAAGTAGAGATCCAGGATTCCGTCAACTGCCAGGAAGCCTTCCGGAATGCTCAGACGCTTATTGGCAGAATCGTCCAGGGTTCTCTCAAACCACTGGGTGGAAGCAACGAGCATTGGATTCATCATGTCTGACATCACGTAGTTTGCCAGAGACGCCATTCTCTCGCTTCTCATGGGGTTTCTCTTATAAGCCATGGCAGAGGAACCGATCTGAGTTTTCTCAAAGGGCTCTTCCACTTCTTTTAAGTGCTGAAGCAGACGGATATCGTTGGAGAACTTGTGGGCGCTCTGGGCAATTCCCGCTAACACGCTCAGCACGCGGCTGTCTACCTTTCTGGAATAGGTCTGGCCTGAAACAGGGTAGCAGCCCTCAAAGCCCATCTTCTCGGCAATTCTTCTATCCAGCTCACGGCATTTTTCATGATCGCCGTCGAACAGCTCCAGGAAGCTGGCCTGAGTTCCTGTCGTTCCCTTGGAACCCAGAAGGCGCATAGAGCCGATCAGATAATCCAGATCGTCCAGATCCAGCTTCAGATCCATCAGCCAGAGCGTTGCCCTCTTTCCCACAGTCGTCGGCTGCGCCGGCTGGAAATGGGTAAAGGCCAGAGTAGGCTGCGCCTTGTATCTGTCCGCAAATTTTGCCAGCTCGTCCATCACATTGATGAGCTTTTTTCTCACCAGCTTCAGAGCCTCTGTCATAATGATAATGTCTGTATTGTCGCCCACATAGCAGGAGGTTGCTCCCAGATGGATAATTCCCTTTGCCTTCGGGCACTGCACTCCGTATGCATATACATGGGACATTACATCGTGGCGCACTGCCTTCTCTCTCTCCTTTGCAACCTCGAAGTTGATATCCTCCATATGCTCCCTGAGCTCACCAATCTGCTCCTCTGTCACCGGAAGTCCCAGCTCATGCTCCGCCTCAGCCAGAGCCACCCAAAGGCGCCTCCATGTGCAAAACTTTTTCTCCGGGGAGAAAATATACTGCATTTCCCTGCTTGCATAGCGCTCCGAAAGAGGGCTCACATATCTGTCATACATAGATTTTACCTCATTCTTCCTTTTATTTGCACGGCTCCGGATCTGACAGTCCCTTTTCATCTCCTGTCATCCGCTTCTGCCGCAGTGTTTTACAAAACGCGCAGTGCGCGTTCAGATTTCACAGCTTTAAAACCGCCGGCCGCCCTTCACGGCAGCCTTTACACAGTGATCGGATAATATGTAAAAGCCTTTTTATAAGCTGTGCCTATAAAACAGTTTTAATTCAGTAGAAATTATAATGCAATCCTCTCATAAAATCAACCCGATGTTTTATTAAAATAATTAATAACCGCTGACCGCTCTGAAAGAGGCAGCCCCGAGTCTGCGTTCTCACTCTGCCTCCTGCCTTTCGCGGTAGAGGATAAGTTCTCCATCCTCCAGCCGGAAGACAATGCCGAAGCGCGTTCTGGTTCTTCCTTTTTCCTGCTCCTCCTCTTCCCCCCGCCCGTCTGCTCTCTCTTTTTCTCTCTCCTCCCTCTGTCCGTTTTTTTCACCGGTTCCGTCTTCCCGTTCCAGGCAGAATTCCACCTTCCGCTCCCGTGACAGAGACAAAATCTGCTCTCTGCTGTCCAAAGCAAGGAACAGACAGGCTGATGCCAGACCTGCGCAGGCCAGGATTGCAAGATATTTCCCCCGGAGGGCTCTTTCTCTCCTCCTTTTCATGTACCTGTGCCGAAGCCTTCTAAGTTCCCGTTTCCCTTTTTTCAAGCCGTCTCACCCCGCGCTGCCTCTCCAGGTACGGCGTGCGGTGTATTTCAGCTGTCAGCATACAGTGCCTTTAATCCTACTATACAGAATCTCACAGGGATTGTAAAGAGAAATCCGGAAAGCTCCTGTAAACAGAATAAGACTGCCCGAAAGATATTCTCCCTATCTTCCGGGCAGTCCTTTGAATGTTTCTGCCTCTGCGGTGTCCAGGCACTCCCTGTTCTCTGCCCGCAGGCAAAACTCAGGCATCTGTCTCTCACTGGGCAGTGCGGCTCTCCATGTGCTCTCCGGCCTCTGTCATATCCTCTCTGGCGCGATCCACAGCTGTCTCCGCGCCGTTTTTCAGATCGTCTGCGACTCCCTCGAGCACCCCTGTGCTCTCCCTCGCGCCGTCTGTCTCCCTGTCAGCTGCCGAATCAGTGCCGGAAACCATTCCGTCTGTGGACTCTCTGGCGGTAGTTTCCATACCAGAGGTAGTTCCTGACGCATTTGTGGTATTCTTTACATCCTCCTTGCTTCCGCAGGCAGTCAGAAATACGAAAGCGAATGTCAGACACACTGCCAAAAGAATCTGCTTACATTTTTTCATAATGACAACTCCTTTCTAAGCCTATTATGCACGGCTTGGAAAGGAATTATACTCTTTATCCGATGACATCTGCCATCGTATACATACCGGCATCCCTGCCCTTTAAAAATTTGGCAGCCTGGATCGCCCCTTTGGCAAAAATTGCCTTTGAATAAGCAGTATGGGAAAAGGTCACAACCTCATCGGTTCCCGCAAAAATCACGTCGTGCTCTCCCACAATTGTTCCGCCGCGCACAGACTGGATTCCAATCTCCTTCGCATCTCTCGG
Organism: Clostridium sp. AM29-11AC; assembly: GCF_003480545.1. Classification (NCBI taxonomy): domain Bacteria; kingdom Bacillati; phylum Bacillota; class Clostridia; order Eubacteriales; family Clostridiaceae; genus Clostridium; species Clostridium sp. AM29-11AC. The sequence goes on along the minus strand of NZ_QUJI01000009.1, from coordinate 54,538 downwards.
CACCCTCTCGCTGGAACGATCATATTTGTAGTGACAGGTGTTCCCCAGGGCTTCGTTTACAGAGTCAGCCATAGCGATGGCCGTACCGCTTGGAGCATCAATCTTCCTGTTGTGGTGCTTCTCCACAATCTCAATATCAAAGCCTGCAGGTGCCAGAACCCTGGCCGCATCTTTTAAAAGCTTCAGCAGGGTATTGACTCCCAGTGACATGTTGGCTGAACGCAGCACCGGCGCCTTTCCGGAAACCTCTTCCGCCCTTAAAATCTGGGCTTCAGACAGGCCCGTCGTGCATAAAACCACTGCCCGCCCAGTCCTCTCGCAGTAATCCAGCAGTCCGTCCACTGCCCTGGCAGATGAGAAGTCGATAATCACATCAGCCTCCTCCTTTACCTCGTCCAGATTTTTATAGACTGGGTACGGGTTCTTCCCGCTGTCTGTAATGTCAACGCCTGCCACGATGCAAAGCTCGCTGTCGTCTTTCACCAGATTCGTAATTACCTGCCCCATAGCTCCGCTGCAGCCGTGCATAATCGCCCTTACCATGATGATCTTCCTCCCGTTTTGTCTTTTTATGCCTGTCAGTTTCTTCTTATTCCCGCTGTTTTCACAGACCAGCCGTTCTCAGCCTGGTTTTATCTTAAAGCAGACCGTAATCCTTCATCGCCTTAATGAGCTTCTCCCTGTTTTCCGGTTCCATCTCAACTAGCGGCTTCCTGTAGGGCCCTACATTTTTTCCCATCAGATTCATGGCTTCCTTCACCGGAATCGGGTTGACCTCGCTAAACAGCGCATCAATCAGCGGAATAGCCTCCAGCTGCATCTTCGTGCTCTGCTCTGTCTTTCCCTTGAAATACAGGTCGCACATCTCATGCACCTGCCTTGGCGCAATATTAGAGAGAACGGAGATCACTCCCTTAGCGCCCAGCGCCAGCATGGGAACAGTCTGATCGTCATTGCCGGAGTAGATATCCACCCATCCGTTTGAAAGGCTTGCAATCTTTGCAATCGCAGAAAAGTTTCCGCTTGCCTCCTTAACTCCCACGATATTCTCCACATTTTTGCAGAGCCATACGATCATCTCCGGCGTCAGGTTCACGCCTGTGCGGCTCGGAATATTGTAGAGAATTGCCGGAATCTTCACAGAACCCGCAATGTCAGAAAAATGGATTTTCAGACCCTTCTGAGTGGATTTGTTGTAATAAGGAGTCACCAGAAGAATACCGTCCGCTCCTGCAGCCTCCGCTGCCTGTGAAAGATAGATGGATGTTTCCGTACAGTTGGAACCTGTGCCGGCCACCACCGGAATCCTGCCGTCCGTGATGTCACAGACAAACTGAATTGTCCGGATGTGCTCATCGTGGGTCATGGTGGCAGATTCTCCTGTGGTTCCGCAGACAATGATGCAGTCTGTCCCCCCTGCAATCTGCTCTTCCACCAGCTCCTCCAGCTTTGAATAATTGATCTCTCCTGTTTCCTTAAACGGTGTGACAAGAGCCACACCTGCTCCTTCAAAAATAGCCATGTCTCTTCCTCCTTCTCATAAAGGCTCACCATACATTCCGCTGGGTTTCTGCCGCATAGGAGACTGCCGGGCGATTTCCTATGTACTACAAAAGGGCCGGCACAACGGCCAGCCCAAAGATTTTGCTTTCTTTCGTAGCTCCCCATCCTGCACAGATGACAGTCATATGGTTCTTCACCATATGCCCAGAAGCACGCAGGCAGTTCTGCATGAATCTTCGGCGTCTCTCCCTTTCATCGGCCTTCCTCTGTTCCTGCAACATCCGGCCGGCTACTGATGATCGACGCAACCTCTACTTTGTATTTATGCTTATACTATCATTACTTTTATTTATTGTCAATCTCAACATTTTCTATTTTGGAAATAGAATCCACACATCTCATAAGCTGCTTCGGAAAATTTTTCCCTGTGAGAATCAGACTCACCTCTTCATCTCTCAGCGAAAGGAGATTTTCAAATTCCTCAAGGGTAAGAATATCCTGATCAAGGATCCCCAGTATCTCGTCGAGGATCAGCAGGTCGCACTCTCTGGTGGTAAGCACCTTCCTTGCAAAATTCAGTCCGTTCTGAATGTTGATTCTCTCCTCCCGTTTCTGCTCCTCCGAAAGTTTTTCAAAATAATCTCCCTGTTTTTCAAACCGGAATACCTTCATCTGCGGTTCCAGACATTTGAGTCCCTCTGCCACATCTGCGGACAGGTTTCCCTTCAGAAACTGAATCATGATTACCTTCTTATGTTTGGTCACTGCCACAACACCTTTTCCCAGGGCCATCGTTGTCTTTCCAAACCCCGGACCGCATATGACCTGAACACTTCCTTTATCCATATCCTGCACCTCTTTGCGAAATGTTAATCTCAACTGAAACAGTCGCGTTATTTTACCACATTTTCCAAAGTTTTGCAAGTTTGCGATTCAGGGTCCTTCCCTTAAGCTCCCTCTGTTTCGCATTCCATCTTGCTTACGGATACCTCGTAAGCCACTCGCTTCTCGCACTCCGTCTCATTCAGTTTTTTCGTGTACTCTCTGCTCTGAACGCGTCCCCACACCTTCACTCTGGCTCCCACGGCAAAGCCGGACGCGTAGCGGGCATTTCTGCCCCAGGCAATACACGGTATGTAATCTGATTTCCCATAGGGACGGTTGACCGCCAGAAGAATGTCGGCGATTTCACGTCCAAGGGGCGTTTTCCTGTAAATAGCCTCCTTGCATATATAACCGTCTAAATAAATCTGATTAGTCTTTGTGCAGTCGGTAAACTCCTCCAGAAAGTTTAATTCCCTCACAAAAACGGAGAGTACAAGACGGTTTTTCACTCCCTCGTGACAGTTATAGGAGCGGAACTGGCCGATCGCCTCCACGGTTCTGCCCCTGTAATCCTGCGTCACATCCAGAAGACGCTCTGAGATCATGAGCGGTATAATGTCCACCTGATCACTTAAACGGCTGACTGCCAGGCTTACCAGATAAAAGCCTTCTCCAAATACTTCATGGCTGAATGTAAATTCAGAGATTACTTCTCCGATCACGCTTACCTTGTTGTTTTCAATCACTTTTTCTGACATTGTACTTCTCCTCTTCCTAATTCAAATTTCATATTCAGCTTGGCTGCTAATATAATATGTATGTGATGGGTTCCAAAGAAATACTTAAAAGTGATACAAAGATTTCTACAGAAAATGACAAAGACAGGAAAAACCTGAGCATTATCCTGGCTTTTCCTGTCTCTTCCTCTGCATCAAGTATCTTTTGTTTTATCTTTTGTGTAAGCCTGTACGAAATTAACCTCTGTTCTTCTCTGCCTCTTTTCTGCTGATCATAGCCCTCTTTCTGAGGGTCGGATCCAGGATCTTCTTACGAATTCTGAGGCTTGTGGGAGTCACCTCAAGAAGTTCGTCGGTGTCAATGAAATCCAGGCACTGCTCCAGGCTCATCTCCTTAGGCGGTGTCAGTCTTAACGCCTCATCGGAGCTGGATGAACGGGTATTCGTAAGTTTTTTTGTTTTGCAGACATTGAGTTCGATGTCCTCCGGCTTTGCACTCTGTCCTACAATCATGCCGGAGTAAACCTTTACACCAGGTCCGATAAACAGGGTTCCTCTCTCCTGTGCATTGAACAGTCCATAGGTAATAGACTCACCTGCCTCGAAGGCAATGAGAGAACCCTGTTTTCTGTATGACAGCTCTCCCTTAAACGGGCCATAGCCGTCAAAGCTTGTATTAAGTATACCATTTCCCTTCGTATCTGTCAAAAATTCTCCTCTGTAGCCAATCAGACCCCGGGAAGGGATGGAGAATTCCAGCCTTGTATAACCGCCTCCGATGGGGCTCATGCCCTGGAGCTCTCCCTTTCTGCTGGTGAGCTTCTGAATAACCGCTCCCGTAAACTCCTCCGGCACATCGACGTAGGCAATCTCCATAGGCTCTAACTTTCTGTTTCTCTCATCGTAGTGGTAAAGCACCTCCGCCTTGCTGACGGCAAACTCAAAGCCCTCTCTCCTCATATTTTCAATAAGGACAGACAGGTGCAGCTCGCCGCGGCCGGACACCTTAAAGCAGTCCGGAGAATCCGTCTCCTCCACCCTGAGGCTTACGTCTGTGTTGAGCTCCCTGAACAGTCTCTCCCTCAGATGGCGGGATGTCACATATTTTCCCTCCAGTCCTGCAAGCGGGCTGTCATTGACCATGAAATCCATGGAGATAGTCGGCTCGGAGATCTTCTGGAACGGAATGGCCTCCGGCTTTTCCGGAGAGCAGAGCGTATCTCCGATATGGATGTCCGAGATTCCCGAAATGGCCACGATGGAGCCGATCTGCGCCTCAGCCACCTCTACCTTGTTTAATCCGTCAAATTCATAGAGCTTTCCGATCTTTACCCTGCGGAATTTGTCGGGCTCGTGGTGGTTTACAATGACGCACTCCTGGTTTACCTTAAGAGAGCCGTTGTCAATTTTTCCGACTCCGATACGCCCTACATACTCATTGTAGTCAATGGTACTGATAAGCACCTGAGTCTCCGCATCCGGATCTCCCTCGGGAGCCGGGATATAGTCAAGGATGGTCTCAAACAGAGGCGTCATATCCACCTCAGGATCATCCATGTTCTTCTTTGCAAAGCCTGCCCTGGCAGAAGCATACAGAAACGGGCAGTCCAGCTGCTCGTCGGAGGCATCCAGATCCATGAAAAGCTCCAGAATTTCATCGATCACATCGTCCGGCCTTGCCTCAGGGCGGTCAATTTTGTTCAGGCAGACGATTACCGGAAGGTCCAGATCCAGCGCCTTCCTCAGCACGAACTTCGTCTGGGGCATGGCTCCCTCATAGGCATCTACTACCAGGACAACTCCATTCACCATCTTGAGCACGCGCTCCACCTCGCCGCCGAAATCAGCGTGGCCTGGTGTGTCGATAATGTTGATCTTGACTCCCTTGTAAAATACTGCCGTATTTTTGGAGAGGATGGTAATTCCCCTCTCCCTCTCAATATCGTTAGAGTCCATAACGCGATCCACTACCTCCTGGTTAGCCCTGAACACCCCGCTCTGGCGCAGGAGCTGATCGACCAGAGTTGTCTTGCCATGGTCTACGTGGGCAATAATCGCAATATTTCTGACATCTTCACGCTTTGTCTTCATAATTATTTATCTCTCTCTTTCTGTAACGCCCGGCGCTTCCGCGGCTTTACGCCTATTCCGGGCTGCGGCCTCTTCTGCCGCTTCTCTCAGCTTGAATTTACACAATTTGTTATTTTAACATTATCCTTGCACAAGTTCAAGGTTATTTGGGGGAAAAATAGCGGAAAGTTACAGTTTTTCTCCAAAGGACCGGCTTTGCCCGGCCCGGGAACGTCTGCGTCTGTCCTAGAAAAAAACAATCTCTTTTCCGAGCAGGCCGTAATAGAGCTTTTCCGCCCTCTCTATAACGCATCTGCCGTTTGTCCCCTCCGTGAGCTTTGCCATAAGCGGCTCCACCGCGTCCACCGGCACCAGCAGAGTCAAAACTACCTGATCCGTATACTCGCTGTCGAGAACCGTGATATTCTCCTCCCCCAGAATGTACTGGATTTTGCCGAGGCCCGTGTAGTCCGTCTGGACGGTCAGCTTCTCCGCCAGACGCTTCTCCACGATCACACTGTTTTTAAGCCCCTCCTTGACTGCGCCTGAGTAGGCCCTCACCAGGCCTCCCGTCCCCAGAAGAGTTCCGCCGAAATACCTGGTCACCACGGCACAGCAGTTGTGGACGTCCTCCCCCAGAAGCACGTCCAGCATGGGCCTTCCCGCCGTCTGGGACGGCTCCCCGTCGTCATTGCACCGCATCAGTTCATGGTTTTCCCCAATGACAAAGGCGGTGCAGTTATGGGTGGCATCCCAGTATTTCTTTCTCATCTCGGCAATAAAGGCAAGGGCTTCCTCCTCGGATTCAACAGGGCGGACAGTGGCAATAAAGCGCGATTTTTTTTCAACGATTGTGCCCTCCCCTTCTTTATACAGAATTTTATAATTTTTTTTCATGGCTGTTTTCTCCCCGGGAACTGATTCTTTCATATTTTTTTGAGTATATTATTAAATTGGAAAGATTGCAACCTGCTTTTTCAGTGTTCACAATATCGTAAAAATTCCGGTATTTATTTATCAGAAAACTTTTGATATAATGGTAGACTGAAGGAGGCTTTCTATGAATTATGGCAGAAAAGAGACCAGACGGCAGATTATGGCCGCCGGCTCCCGAAAGAAGAAGTACGCTAATCGGCTCTTCCTCTCCTTTTTCAAGGTGTTTCTCGTGCTGTGCCTGTTTGTCTTCGTGACCGGCTTCAGCGCAGGAATCGGAATGTTCAAGGGCATTATTGATACCGCGCCCGATTTCAATGCTGAGAGCTTTGCCCCCAGCGGTTTTTTCTCAACCATTTACGACTCTGAGGGCAATGTCGTGGACACTCTGGTAGGAACGAATGCCAACCGTATTGAAGCTACCTATGATGAATTTCCAGAGGATCTGATCAACGCTTTCGTAGCAATCGAGGACTCCCGCTTCTGGCAGCACAGCGGTATTGACCTTCGCTCTATCACAAGGGCGGCCGTCGGTGTGCTGACAAACAATTACCAGGGCGGAGCCAGCACTCTGACCCAGCAGCTCATCAAAAACACTGTGTTCGGCGGCGGTATGGAAACCAGTACCGGCGCAAGGATTGAGCGAAAAATCCAGGAGCAGTATCTGGCCCTTCAGCTCACGAAAAACGTGGACAGGAAGATCATCATCACGAATTACCTGAATACCATTAACCTGGGAAGTAATACCCTGGGCGTCAAAGCCGCGGCTCTCCGGTATTTTAACAAGGACGTTTCAGACCTGACGCTCTCTGAGTGCGCAGTCATCGCTGCCATCACGAAAAATCCCTCCCGCCTGAGTCCAATTACCGGAGCTGAGGACAATGCGCAGCGGCGGTCCACGATTCTTCAGGAGATGTACAATCAGGGATATATCACGAAGGAGGAACAGGAGGAGGCTCTGGCAGACGATGTGTACTCCCGCATCCAGAATGTAGATCTGGCTGCAAAGGAGAACGATACCCCCTACTCCTACTACACAGACGAGCTTATTGATCAGGTGACAGAGGCCCTGAAGGAGGAGCTGGGCTACACGGATACCCAGGCCAGCAATCTGCTGTTCAGCGGCGGACTCAGCATCTACACGCCTCAGGATCCCCGTATGCAGGCCATTGTAGATGAGGAGATCAGCAATCCGGAAAACTATGCTCTGGCTCAGTACTCCATCGAATACAGGCTTTCCGTGACCCACGGGGACGGTACAACGGAACACTTTTCAGAGGGGCACGTAAAGAATTATTATATGGATACCTTAGGACAGAGCGGGTATACGGGGCTGTTTAAAAGCGAGGCAGAAGCCCAGGAGGCAGTTGACCAGTATAAGTCATGGCTTCTGAAGGAGGATGACAAGGTCATCGGAGAATCCCTCACAGTCACTCTCCAGCCACAGGCTTCCTTTGTCCTGATTGAGCAGTCCACCGGATATGTAAAGGCCATCAGCGGAGGCCGGGGAGAAAAGACAGCCAACCGTACCCTGAACAGGGCAACGAATGTCAAGCGGCAGCCAGGCTCCGCCTTCAAGGTCATCACATCCTTCCTGCCGGCTGTGGACACCTGCGGCGCGACGCTGGCCAGCGTATACTATGACGCGCCCTACTCCATCGGCACCAAGACCTTCCGGAACTGGTACGCCAACCGCGGCTACATGGGCTACCACAATATCCGTGAAGGAATCGCCTATTCCATGAATATCCTGGCCCTGAAGTGCCTGGTAGACACTGTGACCCCCCAGCTGGGCGTGGAATATGCGGAAAAGCTGGGAATCACCACCCTCGTGTCAGAGGACATTACCCCCTCCCTGGCTCTGGGCGGACTGACCGTGGGCGTGACGAACCTGGAACTGACAAATGCCTTTGCAACCATCGCCAATGAGGGCATTTACACAGAGCCTGTCTTCTTTACGAAGATTCTCGACCACAACGGCAAGGTTCTCATTGACAATGAGCCGGAAAAGAGGCAGGTGATCAAGGATTCCACAGCCTTCCTTGTGACAGACGCCATGGCTGACTCTGTTGTAAGCCAGAGTCTCTACGCTACGCCTGGCTCACAGCCCAGCACCACCAGCGCCGCAGCAGCCATTCCCGGCATGTCTACCTCCGGAAAGAGCGGCACGACTACGGGAAACAACGACCTTTGGTTTGTGGGCTTTACACCTTACTATACAGCAGGAATCTGGACAGGCTTTGACAACAATGGAAGCATTACGGGAGGCACCTCCTACCACAAGGTTATCTGGCGCAAGATTATGACGCGCATACACGAGGGGCTCTCTGATCCCGGTTTTAAGGTGCCTGACAGCGTAGAGCAGGTGGAGGTATGCAGGAAATCAGGCAAGCTCCCCATTGCAGGCGTATGCAGCTCCGATCCGAGAGGCAGCGCTGTCTATACGGAGTATTTCGCCAAGGGTACGGCTCCGACTGAAACCTGTGATCACCATGTGAGAGTGTCTGTCTGCGGCGTATCCGGCGGAACTCCTACCGCATACTGCCCTGCAGATCAGATTGTGTCAAAAACATTCATGTCTGTCCCTGACGAAGGCTACACAGACGATTCCAAATACGCTATGCCAGGTCCCTGTACCGTTCACACTGGTTCATCAACCATTATCGATCCGTCCGGCGGAAACGGAACAGACGTTCCCTTCGGACCCGGGTATATCCCGAGCTCCGGAAACAGCTCGCCGCCACAGGACGGAAGCGATATTCCCATCGTGCCGGCGGCTCCCAATTAGCTTTGATTCTACTCTTAGGTTCACTGACTGCAGGCTGCTTTCTGAAGATTCCGAAAGCAACACTTCCCCTGTCCGGTGAGCCGGCATAAAAAATGTCCTGGGGCGTAAGTCCCAGGACATTTTTTATGTTCTTTCTTTTGTGGTTTTCCTGTATCTATCCTGCCTGAGAGGAACCATATCCAATCATCTGAGCAGCCACCAGAAGGCAGCTTCCCACAAGCACCCACAGCAGAAACAGCTTCCACATAAATTTCATCCATTTCTCATATGGAATATTGACTGCTCCCAGATTTCCCATCAAAGCAGTCGACATGGGGATAATGTAATTGCAGAAACCATCTCCAAAATTAAAGGCCAGAATCGTTGTCTGCCTGGTGATCCCCACAAGATCTGCCACAGGAATAAAGACCGGCATGACGACTGCAGCCTGTCCGCTTCCGGAGACAATAAACACATTCACTATAATATTGGCGAGGAACATGACAGGCCCCTGAAGGTATTTTGGCACATGGTACATCATACTGCTCAGTTCATATACGATGGTATCCAGGATGCCTCCCGATGAAAGTACGACGGATATGCTTCTGGCCATGCCAAGAATCAAAGCTGCCCCTATCATCTTCCTGGCCCCTGCTGTAAAGCATCCTGCTATCTGGTTCGGAGAAAATCCTGCCAGGATCCCGCCGATGATTCCCAGCCAGATAAAAACGGCCGTATTGTCATTCAAATTCCACCCCCACTCCGTACCGCCATAGACAATGACAGCCAGAGCTCCAAAAAGAGCCAGGATCACCATGATCCGTCTCCACCCGATTTTTTCGTCTTTCTCCTCCGCCACTTCCTCCCGTCGTACCTTCTGATCTTCCAGGTACATGGGACTCAGCCGGGGATTTTGTTTCACCTTCTTGGCGTACCGAACCAAATAGGCTGCCGTAACCGTCAGATAGACGACAAAACACACTGCCCTGTAGCCAATTCCCGAATAGAGTGGGAGTTCCGCAATTCTCTGAGATACAATCGTCGTATTAAGATTCAGCATTCCTGTGGAAAAGCCTACTGCCCCTCCCAGGAGGATGAGGGCTACTCCCACGATGGAGTCATACCCCATTGAAAGAGAAAACAGGACCATGACAGGAGCAAATCCGATAAACGTATTCACTCCGATGGTCGTGCAGATGAGGGCAAAGAAAACCATTACCCCCACCAGGAACAGCTCCTCCTTTCTCGCAAAAAAGTGGGACATGCGCTTTATCACACCCTGAAGAGTCCCTGATGCCGTTATCACCTCAAAGGCAGCTCCTGAAAACAGGATCATGAGAATCAGATCCACCGACTCCGTGTACCCCTGCACCATGTATCGGGGAATACTCAGCAGGCTTTCATGTGAGGCCTCCGTAAAGTGAAAGGATTCCGGTATGATCACGGTGACTCCCCTGCTGTTTTCTGTCCTCTCAAACGTGCCTGCCGGGATAACCCATGTGAGAGCTACTGCGGCGGCCATAATAATCAGTATAATAACCAACGAGTGCGGCATAGTTAATTGTCTTTTTTCTCTCTCCATAAATCGGCGCCTCCTGATAAAAACCGCCGCAGGGCCATCTCCTATTCTGTGGTGTATCCTAATTCTTTTCTCGAATAGAAGGGAACCTTCGCTTTAAATTCTTCCTTTATCTTCCTTTGCAGTTCCTCTGAACTGAGGATGTCGTAAGCTGTCATGGCAAGTGCTTTCGCTCCTTTAATGGCCTGGTTCATGGCATGCTCCGACTTGGTGGCCTCCGCAAATTCATGGGTGTGGGTATCACAGTCACAGATTTTCAGGTAGGGCTGTATCGTCGGCACTTCCAGGCTTACATTTCCTATATCAGAAGAGCCATATTTCATATTAGGCTCCGGGTATTCCACAATCTCTCCCAGACTTTCCATATGTGACTTATATGTTTCGTCCATCAGCCTGTTGGAATAACGCTCTGTGTACATCAGGTCTGCTTCTGTCTTGGAGGTGGTGCCGAAAAGCAGATTTGCCGTGTCGATGGCTCTGTAGAGCGCTCTTTCTACTACCAGCAGATCTTTCACAATATCTCCTCTGATGCAAAATTCGCAGGAGGCATATTCCGGGATTACATTGCTGGCCTTGCCGCCCTCTATAATATATCCATTAACATTTGACTTGAACGGCAGCAGAGCTCTCTGGGCATCCATGAAATGAAAGGTGTGGATGACGGAGCTCAGCGCATTGATTCCCTCCTCCGGCCTGGTTCCATGAGCAGGTTTTCCGAAATACTCAATTTTCAGGTGCTTGACTGCCAGCCCTCCTCTCTGGATCAGGTTTCTCTTGTGGGGATGAATCATCATCGCAAAATCGACCTTCTGGAAGATCCCCTCCCGGCACATAATCACTTTTCCGCCTCCGCCTTCCTCTGCCGGCGTTCCGATGACGAGGACACGGCCGCACAGCTCCTTCAGAACCTCTCCGATCCCGATTGCCGCCCCGATCGACATGGCTGCAATGAGGTTGTGCCCGCAGGCGTGTCCCATGGGAAGGGCATCGTACTCTGCCAGGATGGCCACCACAGGTCCCCCTTCTCTTCCCTTTGCTTCTCCGATAAAAGCCGTATCCATCCCCGCAATATTCTTCCTTGTTTTATATCCGTATTTCTCCAGAATCTCTGTCAGAGCTTCACAGGCAAAATGCTCCTGAAAGGCCAGCTCCGGATGCTCGTGAAGAGACAGCGCAAGTGCCTTGATCTCTTCTGACGCCGAATCAATTTTTTTCGATATTCTTTCATACATTATTTCTGACATACCTTTTCTCCTTCACTCTGTTTTTGAAAGTCTGTCTGTGCTTACCGAATCTCTTCTTCCCCCGCCCGAAACAAAAGAGCTGCCACGTGCTTCACTGCCTCCTTGTAATCGGCAAGACGGATATTCTCATTGGGCGCGTGCTGGACCGAGCCTGCGTGGCCGCACCCGATCCCTGCGATAGGCATTCCCGACCAGTCAAATACATCCCTGGGTCCTGTCCCTGCTGCCGTGGGCAGAACTACCATCGGTTTCTCATAGACATCCTGGGCGGCTCTCGTGACCACCTGGACAAATTTTTCAGTCACCGGCGTTTTCGCAGGCGCTGCCTGACTGAACACGCAGATCTCGATGTCCTCAAAACCGTGTCTGTCCAGGTGTTCTCTCAGGAGACGGACAATTTTCTCAGGCTTCTGGGCCACCACCAGCCTGAAATCCAGCTTTGCCGACGCCTCGCACGGGGTGACAGTTTTCTGGCCCTCCCCGGTATATCCGGACACAATGCCGCAGATGTTGCAGGAAGGCTTGGTGTAGAGAGCCAGATTTACCTCCTCTCCCTTTACATCATTGACAAAACGATCAATCCCCAGCCGTTTTTTCAGTCCTTTCTCAGGAGAGGGAACCTGCTTCCACGCCTCTTTTTCCTCGCTGCACACCGGCAGAATATCATCGTAGAATCCTTCTATCAGAACATTCCCTTCCCTGTCCCTGAGGGTGTTCAGCGCCTCCACCAGTCTCCATGCAGCGTTGGGGACGATTGTTGCATTCATGGAATGGACGTCTGTCTGACCTGTTTTCACACAGAGCTGGCAGTAAAGCATACCCTTGTTTCCCAGTTTTACAACCGGATTGTCGTCCTCATCCTTGGCCGAATTCTCCCAGAGGCACGCATCGGCTTTTAAAAGCTCTCTGTGGCTGTCCACAAAGGCCTGGAAGCTGGGACTTCCAATCTCCTCCTCCCCCTCCACCAGGAACTTGACATTGACTGGAAGAGTGTGACCGCTTTTCAGGATGGCTTCTATTCCGTGGACTCTGGACAGAAGCGTTCCCTTATCATCCGAGCATCCTCTGGCATACAGGATTCCATCGTGGATCTCACTTCCAAACGGAGGATAGTTCCACTTTTCAATGGGCTCCGGCGGCTGTACATCATAGTGGTTATAGAACAGAAGGGTCTTTTCGGAGTCTCCCTTTACCTCCCCGTATACAACCGGGAATCCATTTTCATTTTCAAGGATCTGTGCCTGAATCCCTGCTTCCCTCATCTTTTCGGCCAGCATTTCGGCCGTCTCTTTCATGCCCTTGTTCTGTGCCGCGATGCTTGGCTGGGCACAGAATTTCTGGAGTTCCTCCACCATTGTGTCAAAATTCCTGTCAATATAGTCGAATGTTTTCTGCATCGCATGTACCTCCTCTAAGAAAACAGCGGGAAGATCAGCCTTGCCACCCACAGGGAGAGGAAAGCAATCACCCATGTCATCAGTATGATATACTTCTGCCTGGAAGCTCTCGTTCCGCATACGGAGATCACTCGAACCCACTGGTTAATGGTTCCTCCGATTAAAAACATCGTGGGCAGAAGGACGGTAGCCTGCATGGCGGTCAGAGAACCGTCTGCCACAAAGGAGGCGGCCAGGGCACACCCTCCGGCCCTGCTGAAAAAGACGGTTGCCAGGCAGACAATAGCGATAGGCGGCATCCCGAAAATGCCCATCACCGGGGCAAAAATCCTTGAAAACAAATCCATAAGTCCTGTAGTTTCCAGTATGTAGATAAAGGTATATGCCATGACAATGCTCGGAAGCATACTCTTTACAAATATCCCCCATCCCTTCCTCACTCCATCCTGAAAGCTATCAAATAAATTTTTTTTAGCTGTGTCCTGTCCCATGCTCCCCCTCCTCTTTCATCTGCGTCTTTCCGCCCTTTTTTCTCTCCAGGCGAATGATCAGCCTCATGAGATTCGCCTCAATAATTTTAATCACAAACAGGTAGACAAAGGGGATTCCCGCCCCCACCGTGATAGAGCCAAAAATGGAGCTGGCACCGCCGAAGTAATTGACGATAATCCCCGATGAGGAATACTGGAAGGCTGTAAACACATCCCTCTCATCCTCCGTAATTCTGCCGGATTCATAGAGTTCCCTCGTCATGGCAGAGCCTGCATCAGAGCTGCTGAGACTTCCCACCAGCGCCAGAGAGGCCTGTCCCGGCACTCCCATAATTGGTTTCATGATCGGTGTCAGAAGTTTCTCTGCTGCCTTTAAGGCCCCGAAATTTTCAAAAATCTGTATCAGCCCCATGGCCACCATGACTGTGGGCGCTAACGTGAGGGCAAACATAAATCCCTCTCTTGCGCTGTCCCCTCCTTTCCCACGGAAATCCAGGTTATCTGCTATTTTTCCGAAAGAGCCCAGCAGGTTTGAGAAATCCAGTACCTTTAACGGCCCCTGTGCATTGGTAAACGCCCCGGAGAAAATCAGAATCGCCACAATCAGCATCGCCACCCCCAGCGGAGACAGTCTGTTCGTTTCCTTCTTGCCATCCATACTTATTCTCCCTTCTCTTTTTTATTGAAGCTTCAATAAAATACTACTCCTTTTTTATTGAACTGTCAATAATTTTATTTGAAAGTTCAATAATTTTACATAATCTTAACCAGGGTTGATCCCCACCGATTCGTCTGCTTATTCTGTTTTATACTGATATTTCCCAAACATCCTCTCTCCTTCACATATTGGTCAGGGCTGGAGTCTATTATTGACGATTCAATTATTTTATCCATTGATTTTTAGTCCTATTTCCGATATGATAATAATGTAGACAGCTCTCTTGAGCTCTTGTTTTTCCGGGATAAACGCAGCAAGGACAGGCTTTTGCTTGAGCTGACCGGCTCCTTGCCTTTCCCCGGCATTCTGCACGAAAACAGTGCACAGACCCTGGAGAGGGTCTATAAACACTACTACTAAAATACACAGGGAGAATGTCATGATATGGATGTATATGAATTAAGAAATATCACACGGTGTATGCTGGATATTTGCAGATGCCTTGATGCAATCCGCGAAGGGCAGTTTGCCAAATTCGGCCTTACCAGAGGACAGCATTCATTTTTAACCAGGATATCTGAAAACCCGGGAATCAACCAGGAAAATCTTTCCTATCTGTTAAAGGTTGATCGATCCACCACAGCAAAAGCATTAAAAAAACTGATTGAGAAGGGATACATTAAAAAAATTCATCCTGAAAACAATAAGAAAGAATGGATCCTCTTCGTCACAGAGGAGGGGGCATCTCTGAATGAAAAGATGGAAGATCTGGTAATCAACCCTCTGATCCAGCTTTACCAGGGCGTATCTGATCGGGAGATTACCCGCCTCTATAAGACCATGTCGCTGATGGACACGAATATTGTGGCAGCATATCTCAATTACAAGAATTCCAGCTTCTTAGAGTAAGCCTGAAGCCACCTTCACAGTAAATACCGCTGCATCTCTGTCCTATATGGCTGCCGCAGCGGTATTTTCCTGTCTTTTTTATTCTTTCATTTTGGGCTTAAAGATCAGTGCCGCCAGGTATCCGAACACCAGCGCTCCGGCGATTCCTGCTGCCGAAGCAGTGAAACCTCCTTTGAAGATCCCGAGAACTCCTTCCTCTCCGAAGCCCTCAAGCACTCCCTTCCAGAGCGTATTTCCAAAGCCCAGAAGGGGCACCGATGCGCCTGCTCCGGCCCAGTCGGCAAAGGGGCCGTAGATTCCGAGACAGCCGAGAACCGCCCCGGTCACCACCAGGAGTACCATAATCCTTCCCGGCAGCATCTTTGTCTTTTCCATCAGAATCTGAGCGGCGGTACAGATCAGTCCGCCGACTATAAATGCGCGCAAATATTCCAACTTTTATCTCTCCTTTCCGCCCTTTTCATATCCCCTTCCTGAAGGTCTTCTCTTTGCTGCATTTTCTTCTGCCCCGCAGCTTGCGCTTTCCACATGCTCCAAAATCACTCCATGGGAGATTCCCGGCACGCTCTGCCCCTCGTTAAAACTGATCTGGGACAGCAGAGCCCCTGTCGGCAGAAACAGCACCCTCTTCCAGGTTCCATCCTGAATTTTAGGCAGGATATAGGAGCACAGCGTTACGGCAGCGCAGCCGCAGCCGCTTCCTCCGGAGTGGGTGTCCTGGGTGGACGCGTCGAAAATCTTCATGCCGCAGTCCATGTGAATGCCTCTGACATCATATCCGGCCCGCTCCATGAATTCAAACACAATTTTCTGCCCCACAATCCCCAGATCTCCTGTGATTATCTTATCGTAGTAGCTCTGATCCACCTGAAGATCCCTGAAATTTCTGAGAATCGTGTCCACGGCAGCCATGGCCATGGCTGCTCCCATATTCATGGAGTCGTGAATCTGCATGTCCACGATTTTTCCGGGAGTAAACCCGGCAATCTTCGCTTTGGGAGCTGTTTTTTTCTGCGCTTTCCCCCATTCCCCGCTTCCAACCAGGGCACAGCCGCATCCTGTCACTGTCCAGGTGGTTGAAAACGGCCTCTGGTTCCCATAGGCAAGCGGAAAACGGAATTGGCGTTCCGCGCTGGCAAAATGGCTGGATGCCAAAGCCATGGCGCTGTCTGCAAATCCTCCGCTGACTGTCATAGCCGCCAGACCCAGCGCCTCTCCCATGGTGGAGCAGGCTCCATACAGGCCAAACAGCGGAATTTCCAGCTCCATCACCCCGAATGAAGTAGCCACACTCTGTCCCAGCAGATCCCCTGCAAACAGGTACCTTACGTCTTCCCGCCTGTATCCTCCCTTTTCCAGATTAAGGAGCGCCGTCCTGCGCTGCAGTTCGCTCTCCGCCGCCTCCCAGTTTTTCTGGCCGAACATGGGATCTGCCTCTATCTGATCAAAGCAGCTTCCCAGAGGTCCCTCTCCCTCCTTCTGTCCCACAATGGAAGCGGCAGAAAAGATGTACGGGGCCCTGTCAAATATAATACTTGCTTTTCCCTTCTGCATATTGCCCTCCGTATCAGTCATTCTGGCAGGATATTTCCTGCTTTTCTTATTCTCCCCAGAGGGCAGAATTATATTCTGCATCAGGATACGGCCGCAGCGCCTGAAGCCGCAGCTTTTATGAGCATACGTCCCGGGAACAGAGAGCGGCCTTCACTTTTATTCCTGATTCGATTCCAGATTCTATTCCGGAATTCTCCCATGACTTTTGAATTCCCTCGGAGAGCAGCCGAAATATCTTCTGAAATTCTGAAAAAAATAGGAATAATCGTAATATCCAAGCTGTTTGGCAATCTCATTGGCCCTGTTTCTCGGATCTTCCATCAGCGTTCTCGCCCTCTCCATCTTCGCCATTGTCACATAGGTTACGTATCCTGTCCCTGTTTCGCGCTTAAATTTCTTGCTGAAGTAGGAATGTGACAGGGAGAGTTCCTCACACAGTACTGTGAGGGAGAGCTCCTGTTCCAGATGGCTGTCAATGAACCGGAGCGCCTCTCTGATAAAGGGAGAGTAATTCTGCATGCCCGAGCGGATGCGCTGAAGCTCAGAAAGCGTGCGATCGGAGACAGCCCTGGCATCCTTTCTCTCTGCCCGCTTTGTCCCCGGCTCTTTGCCTCTGTCATCTGTTTCAGGCCGTTCGCCCTGATTTTCAGCTCCTGTCCGCTCCGGCAGGCTGCTGTTTCCAGACAGTCTCTTCTGCTTTGTCAGCCCGCCTGATTCAGAACGCATAATTTCTTCCCTGCCGTCTCTTCGTTCCTGTTTTTCCTGTGCCAGACGGACTATCTGCCGCCTCTTTATTTCCAGCCGGTCCAGAACCCAGAGGATTCCCTCCTCCAGTTCATCCATCCTGGGCGGCTTTGTCAGATAGAGCGCTGCCTCATACCGGATGGCCCGGCAGGCCTCCTCAAAATCCCGGCAGGCGCTTAAAATAATAACGAGCGGCCGCTTTTCCTGCTGTCTTTCATAGAGAATCCTGAGGAAATCATTCTCTTTTTCTCTGCCGATCCTCATGTCAGTAATGACAAGATCCGGTTTTTCTGTCTGCACAAGAAAAAGGCCCTCTTTTATACTGAGGGCCGTTCCGGCCAGCCTGCACCCCAGGCGGTTCCACTCCACCCCGGTTTTCAAAAGCTCAACCGTCTCTGTATCGCCGTCTACTACAATCACTGAGTACATAATCTTATCAAGTCCTTTATGCTGTTTTCTGTCTGTTTTCTGTCCTCTCGTGTCTTTTGCATCATCCCGGCATTATCTGCTGCCGTCGGGGAACCATGCAGGAATACCCCTGTCATCTATTATCTCCTCTATCATAGTTCCCCCAACAGCTGCATCCTATGTGAAATTGTCAAACCTTCTGCCTGCTTCAAACCTTCTGCCTGCTTTACTCCTCCTCTCGCACCTGATCCGGTGACAGAATAATCTGCTTCCACTCGTCAGGTTTCTTTTTCTGCATATGCTTTGCATACAGCATAAATGGAACCCCCAGAGCAAAGTAAAGTCCCACAGCCATCCAGCCGCCCAGATCCATGCTTTTCGCGCAGGTGTAAATGACCCAGATTGTAAAGACTACGGAAATACACCCGAGAACTTTTCCGTGCTTTACCTTATACGGACGCTCCCAGTGGGGCTTTGTCTTTCTGAGTTTTAAGAAAGATACAGATACACCGAAATAAATAATTCCGGCAGAAAGCCCTGTTATCGTGAAAATGTAATTGATCCACGCTTCCGGTGCGAACACAGTAAAGTAAAGAGAAAGAATTCCGATTACGATATTGGCCTTCCATGGCTGTCCATAGCGGTTAATGGAAGCAAAGGTCTTTGAAAACTGTCCCTGCTTCGCCCCTCCATAGAGAGTTCTGGAGGCGCTGAGCCAGAATCCCGACAGGGTTGTAATACAGGTACCGATTCCCATCACCACAATCACAAGCCCCAGCCAGTGCATTCCCAGCATATCGGCCACTCTCGGATCGACGATATCGGTCTGCTGCATCCACTCATCTGTGACAATTCCGCCCACTGCGATAATGGCCAGTCCATAGATCAGGAAGGTCAGGAACATACTGGATATGAACGCAATCAGCAGCTTTTTCTTCGGAATTTTCGACTCCTCCACAAGCTGAGGAATCATATCAAATCCCTGAAACTTCATAATCAGAAGTCCTACGCCCATCGTATACCCCGTAAACCCGGACGGAAACCATGGTCTGAGATTATCGAAGCTCCACTGATCGCTGAAAATGAAGATGAATGACGCACAGATGGAAATAGCCAGAGTGCTCCAAAACAAAATATTCTGTATTTTGGCCAGAAACTTAATTTCCAGATTTGTAAGCAAAAACCATATGACTATGATCGAGGCTGCGATGATCTTAATCTGGATAAAGGTTACCGGAAACAGATAGGACAGCATGCTGGAAATTCCGAATGCCACGGAGGGCATTGCCACAATGTATAAAAGCACCAGCGCCCAGCAGGAAAACCATCCCACATTCCATCCAAATGCATTGGAGATCCACACATTTTCTCCGCCTGCATAGGGCAGCATACTCGTCATCTCTGAATAAATCAAGCACAGCGGAAGTACCAGAATACAGCATGTCAGAAGAGAAAATACTGCCCCCGTGCCTGATATTTCAAACCAGTACTTAATTTCTACCATCCAGGCGGCAATCATTCCCCCGGCCGCCATCGCTATAATCTGTGAAAGGCTCAATTCTTTTTTTAATTTTTCTTTCATAGGCATCTCCCCCCGGATTTCCCGTGCCTCGGCCCTTCGGCCTTCCTGCAGCAGCTTTTAAACTGCTGCTCTTCTACTTCGCTGTTTTCAATACCTCCAGCGTCTCATCTGTACTCAGTACATTGCAGTAAAGAATGTTCATGATTTTCAGCTCCATGTCATGCAGCTCCATATCAGGCGCTGCACAGCAGTCCTCCACGCAGATAATCTGAAATCCCTGATCTGCCAGAACGCGAACGCTGGAAGCCACGCACTGATCCGTCACAATACCTGTGACAACAACTGTATCAATCCCCATATTGTGCAGAAGCTGCGTATAGTTCGTTCCCAGAGAAACACTGTCCGTAGTTTTATTCACCACGATCTCATCCGGCAGAGGGGCCAGCTCATCCACCATCTCTGCCTCTCTCGAATTAATTGGAAGATAGATATTATTCCAGCCGTAGGTGCTCTGTACCCTGGAGCGGTCTCTTCCGTTTTCTTTCAGGCAGGCAATTCTGCCGTATGTAACCTCCATGTCATTTTCCCTGAAATAGTCAATCAGGCGCCGGATATTTGGCACCACTACCTGATCCAGCCGATCGTGGTAGGGAATCCAGCGCTCCTCATCTCCCGCCTCCTTCGCTTTCAGATAATCCCCGCAATCCCTGTTAACAAACTCCTTCTGCATGTCGATCACGAGAAGCGCCGTTTTTTTCTTGTCGAGTTCCATATCAGGCACTTCTTCCATCCCCTGGTAGTAAAAGGACACATATTTGGGATTAATTTTCATACATTTACCTCCTCCTATTTTACTTTTACTTTTAATAAAAGCATATTTTATGTTATTTTTTGTATTTTGTCTATAAATTAAAAAATACAACTAATAAATAGCAAGATATTACATGCAGTCAATTTATTTATCCTTTGTTTCTTTTAGATATTATCATTTTATTGACAATATTTGCCATTTATTGGCAATATATTTATGTCAAACGTGACAAAAATTTTGAATTATTCATATAATGCTGCTGTTCATATTTTGTTTGCACTTTATTCTGATATATCTATGACTTGAAATTTGTTTTTAGAATATTTCATATCAAGACTATTAAGAAAAGATGCATCTGCCCCGCAAAAGTCTTTTCCCTGATGCATCTTCAGCAGATATGCTTCCTGATTCAATAGATAAAAAAATATGGAGCAAAGCGGACCAGTCCCCCACTCACGAGGGCTGTCCGCTCTGCAGGCCGGGCGCGGCTGCGAAGCAGCCGTTTCCATAGGGACGAGTAATCATCGGCAGCGAGGCTTTTGATTCTTTTACAGGAGCCCTGCCAGTGTCCCGAGCCAGTAGGCCATGCCTAAAAGCCACGATACAAATATCCCATACAGAATCACAGGGCCTGCGATTGTAAAGATCTTGCATCCAATTCCAAACACCTGACCTTCTGCCTTATATTCGATTGCCGGAGCGGCCACTGAATTGGCAAAGCCGGTAATGGGGACCAGCGCCCCGGCTCCGGCGAATTTGACAAGTTTTGGATAGATATTCAGGCCTGTCAGGAGGACACTGGCGCCGATGAGGCTTAGAAGTGTCCAGGCAGAGGCTGTTTCCTGATCCATTCCTCTCCCCATAAACAGATTGGTCAGAAGCTGACCGGCTGTGCAGATTGCCCCTCCTACCAGGAAAGCTCTGACCATATTGAGGGGGAGACTGTGGGTCGGAGTTATCTCTTTTACATATTTTCCATATTCCTTCTTATCTATTTCCATTTTTCCGCCTTTCTCTGATTCCTCTTTCTTTTATTCCGCCGTCATTTTAGGAGCCTCCGCCTCCGAAGCCCTTGTAAAAGTAGAGCAGGGAACCTGTCATCTTGCCCAGTGCGATGGACAGTGTCATGTACTGGATTCCCACTGACAGCCGGAGACGCCGGTTCAGAACGGGAACCGCCTTCACCGTTTCCGCCAGGGACATGACCAGGCAGCCGATGAAAGCGCCGAAGCTCAGCCCGGCAAGTCCAAGAAGGGTAAGCCCCAGAACATGGCCGGCTGCCGGAATGCTCCCGATGGGAATGGGAAATTCCAGCAGATCCAGGGCGTTTCCGATGGAGCCTCCCAGGATCAGAAGTGTTTCATAGAGCATAATGTGGCGCCTTGTCTTTGTCTTATCGATTACTCTCGGAAATACCCCTATGATTGCCAGAAAGGCGAAGATTCCGGCCGCTATGACTCCGCCTGCCGTAATCCCTGCAAAGGCCAGAAAAAGCTGCTTAAGTAACGTCATTTCGCGACTCCTTTCTGCTGTCATTCTGTATCAGGGTTTTGTTTACATTGTCCTCATAGAGCCGCATCTCTACCTCAAGAGGCGTGGGATCTGTGTTGATCTTCTTTTTCGCAAAGTGATTGAAAAACACAGTGATTCCAAGGGCAAGCCCCAGGGAGTAGGACAGCTCCAGAACCGTCACTCCCTCCGGCTGTCTTCCCATCACCAGCGTATAGACCTCACGAAACACATCTGTAACGCTGGCGTCATTGTTAAAGGTCATGATGGCGAACATGGCTCCGAAAAAGCAGATCAGACAGGCCGCTCCCGTTTTTGTCCATTCCCATGCATAGACAGGCGCCTTCGGAGGCACATAGGATATGATAAAATCCGTTTCTCCCACGCTGGACACGGAGAGGGAGGGATCTAACTCCTCAATCTTTTTTATGACATCCAGCACATTCCCCATATAGCGGCGGGCCTCATGGGACTTTATGGTCCGGATCTTCAGCGCCTTCACTCTGTTTAATGTGGCCTCGTCGCTGCAGTATACGCCGGCAATGTCATCGAGAAATACGTCCTTTTTGTGAACCTGGGTGATCTGGCTCAGGCAGATAAATACATTCTGTCCCATCAGGCGCCCATCTCCCTGTCTGTCTGTCCGGCCTCCACGAAGGTGCCATGCATCTGCGACTGGTAATTCATATCAAACAGGCAGAACCAAATCACACCCAGGATCAGTACCAGGCAAATCAATGCCAGGACAGCCCCGGCCTTTCCTTTAATAAAATTCATATTCCCACTTCCTTTTTGTATGATTTCAGTTTCTTTAACCGTTAGTATGGAGGCAAAGCCATTTTTTTATTCAAACTTTCTTTTTGAGACTGACGGGGCTTTTGTTCTGCCTGAAACGGATGAACAAAAAAACGGCAGCTCCCCAATAAGAAAGAATCCAGTGCGATCCCCGCGGAGCGTTTTCATATAACAGGGAACGAAGTTTCCTGTTATATGAAAAAGGGCCGGATAGTCAGTCCAGCCCAAATTCCTCTCTCATTTTTTTCAGTATTCTCTTTTCCATCCTTGACACCTGCACCTGGGAAATGCCCATCTGTCCGGCGATTTTTGTCTGGGTCTGCCCGTAAAAATACCGCCGCACAATCAGTTCCCTCTCCTTCTCTCCCAGGGAGCCCAGCAGTTTTTTTAATACCATCCGGTCCAGCACCTCTTCGTTTTCCCGGCTCTCCTGGGAAAGCCGGTCCAGGAGGGACAGATTTGTGTCATCCCCGCCTGCCGGGGCGTAAAGTGATTCCACCTGGGCGCCTGCCTCCAGCGACGCTGCCACCTCCTCGCGGCTTGCCCCCACGCTTCCGGCAATCTCCTCCAGCGTCGGTTCCCGTCCCAGGGTTCCTGCCAGCTTTTCCCTGGCAGCACTCACCTTGATCCCCATCTCCTTTACAGAGCGGCTCACCTTGATCATTCCGTCATCTCTCAGGAAACGCCTTATCTCCCCGGCAATCATGGGCACCGCATAGGTGGAAAACCGCACATCGTAGGAGGTGTCAAATTTATCGATAGCCTTGATAAGGCCGATGCTTCCAATCTGAAAGAGATCCTCCGTCTCACATCCTCTGCCGGCGAACCTCCGCACTATGCTCCAGACCAGCCCCATATTCTCTTCTACCAGCCGATCTCTGGCTGCTTTATCCCCACCGTGAGCCAGCATAATCAGACGGATGGTTCCGTCTGCCTTTCCTGTCCCCTCCATAGCCTCACCTGCCGACTGTCTTTTTTAATGTTACAGTGGTTCCCTTGCCAGGCTCCGATTCCACCTTCACCTCATCCATAAAAGCCTCCATAAAGGAAAAGCCCATGCCGGAGCGTTCTCCTGAAAGGTCTGTAGTGTACATGGGCTCCATGGCCTTCTCTATGTCCGGAATTCCCACTCCCAAATCCCGCACGATGACGGTAGCTTCCTGTCCGGCAATCCCTGTTTCTATGTAGATCGTTCCTTCTCCTCCCTGGTACCCGTGTATCACTGCATTGGTGACAGCCTCGGAAACAGCCGTCTTTATATCGTCCATCTCCTCCACGGTCGGATCCAGACGGCTTAAAAACACTGCCACTGCCACCCTGGCAAACTCCTCGTTTTCCGAACGGCTCTCAATCTCCATTTTCATCCACTCAGGCTCTCTCCTCTTTTCTTCCATTACTTTCTGCATGGCTCTCTCCTTTCCGGGCGCCCTTCCATGGCTGCCTCCTTCGTATCATATCCCTTCACAATCCCCGCAATTCCTCCTATGGCGAGAATTCTCTTTACCTGCCTTCCGGCTCCATAGTAGGCCACCGTCCCGGCGCTCCCCTTCATCTGCTTGTAGCGTCCCAGAAGCACCCCGATTCCGGAGCTGTCCATAAACTCCGTCCTGGTAAAATCAAAAACCAGCCGCGTAATATAATTTTCTGCCAGCAGCAGATCCGTCTCGTTTTTCAAAATTGTGCAGTTATGGTGATCGATCTCCCTTGGCAGATGGATCACCAGCGTCTGCCCTGCTGCCTCGTATGTAAAAGCCTGTCCCACCTTGTTCTCCCCTTTCTGTTTTCTTTCCTGTTCTGACGTATCTCTCTTCATATCTCTCTTCGTTTCCCGCCCGGCCGATTGACCCATCATTGACGCATCAGCAGCCTCCCTCCCGGATCCAGTATGCCCTTTTTTCCTTCATTTATTCACCAGGATCTCAGAAATCTCTCCTGCTTTTGCGCCGCAGTGCGATCCTCGCGGAGCTTTTTTATATAACAGGGAACAAAGGTTCCTGTTATTCAAGAAGAATCCTGCTTCGCAGGATTCTCCGCCTGCGGCGGGTCGCGAAAGCGACATTTCCTTTCCGCCGCAGTGCGATCCTCGCGGAGCTTTTTTATATAACAGGGAACAAAGGTTCCTGTTATTCAAGAAGAATCCTGCTTCGCAGGATTCGCCGCCTGCGGCGGGTCGCGAAAGCGACATTTCCTTTCCGCCGCAGTGCGATCCTCGCGGAGCTTTTTTATATAACAGGGAACAAAGGTTCCTGTTATATAAAAAAAGACACTGCAAAAGAAACAGTTTCTCTTACAGTGTCTTAATTTCCGATTATCTGTGGGTATCTGCCCCTCTCCCAGGAGACAGTCCAGACTATTCAGCCGCTGTCTGTGCTTCGCTTTCCCCGGCAGCCTGGGTCTCCCCTGCCGCCGGCTGCTGCCCTGCGGCAGACTGAACATACGGCGCCAGCTCTGTCAGCTGGTTTCTGGCTTTTTCTGCGTACTCAGAATCTCCGTACTGGGTGCTCACCTGGGTGAAAAGCTCTACTGCCTTTGCAAAATCCTGCTTGGAACGGTAAATCATTCCCATGTTGAACAGCACGTTCGGATTGTCCGGCCGGATAGTCAGACAGGTGTTGTAATAGTTCAGCGCATCGTCCATCCTTCCGGCTGACCACATGGTGTAGGCCAGATCCTCCAGGGTCTGATAGCCGTTGGTCTCAATGTCCTGCTTGATTCCATTGGCGATAGCCAGCACCTCCTCGTCCGTAAAGATAGACGGGTTAAAGCCCGGATACAGGGTGACGGCTCCCGTCAGGTCATTGTTCCGGTAGGCCTGAAGCATCTTTACGAGAATCGCATACTGATTTACCTGGCTGTCGTTGCTGTTTAAGGCCTCATCCAGCTTCTGCTCTGCTGTCTCCTTGTCGCTCTGCGCCTGGGCCATCTGGCCGTTTAAGCTGTCGATCTCCTCATTGCGCTGGTTCAGCTTCTCCTCATAGCGCAGGATTTCCTGATTGTGCTCATTGTTCAGAGCCTTAATCCTGGTAGGCATGACGAGGAAAAAGATAACCATGGCACCCAGGGCAAGGCCGGCCACAATATTCAGAATCGACTGCCAGCCCGTATTTTCCTTGTAGGACGGCGGGATAATTACATCGTCATCCTGCATCTTTTTGTGGGAAAATGCATTTTTCAGCTTTCTGCGCTCCACATCCGCCCTTCCCGTCCTGGCCTTCACAATGGACATGTACCAGGAGGCCTTAGGGTTGTTTTTGTCAATCTTTAAAACCCTCATCAGGGATTTTCCCGCTTTTGTGTACGTTCCTCTGCTCATGTAGAGCACCGCCAGGAGCAGATGAGCTTTTATAAAGTTCGGATTGACCTCCACCACCTTTGTGAGCTGCAGCACAGCCAGATCGTCGTCTCCGGCCTGCGCCTGAAGAAGAGCCTGGTTATACCGTTTTACATTCTGGCTCACCACATCCAGGCGCTCCGGCTTTCTCTGAATCTGATCCAGATAATAGTCGGCCCTGTTGTCCTGCTCCTTGAAATTCATGCTGATGACCCACTGCACCAGAGCGTCTGATACCTCGCCCATCTCATAGTAAATGAGTCCCAGAAGATTCCTGGCATCAATATGGTACTTATTTAACATCAGACATTTTTTTAAGGCCTCTGCGGCCCCCGTAAGGTCACGTATTTTGGCCCGCTCCAGCCCCACATTGTAAAAACCGTTGGCAGCCAGGCGGATTTTCTTTAACTGATCCATGCTTCTTACCGCTCTTTCACCTGTTTAAGTACTTCCATCACAATATCTGACATATCTGTCAGATCGCTCTTTACAATCGCCTCCCCGATGTCCTCCACCTCAAGGCTCGGCTGAAAGCGGCTGATTTCCTCATCGAAATCAATCATGGTCTCTCTATCTTTCGCCATAATGGTTCCTCCTTATCACATCTTTCATTTCCCCGATCAGATACAGGGAGCCGGCACAGAATACGGTGTCCTCCTCCCCCTTCTCATCAAGGGCTGTCAAAAGCGCCTCTTCTGCAGACGGCCTGACAAACAGCCTGGGCCCATGGCCGCCGGCCTTTGCCATGGCTTCCCTGGAAGCCTCCTCCAGCCTGTGGATGTCAAGTCCGCGTCCATAGGCGATCTGAGTCAGAATCAGCACATCCGGGGCAAACTCCCTCAGGAGTATCTCGGCCATCTCCCTGTACTCCTTGTCAGACGAGACGGCAAAAAGAAGAATTTTCCTCTTTCCGGAAAGCGACGCAGCCGCACGGGCAAAGGCGCGGATTCCTCCCTCATTGTGAGCTCCGTCCAGATATACCCCGGGCATAATCTCCTCCATCCGTCCGGGCCACACGGTTTTCTGAAGCCCCTCGCGGACAGCCCTTTCGGGAATGCCGAGAATTTCTGCCGCCTGCACTGCCAGCATTGCGTTGACCGCCTGGTACTGGGCGGCGAAGGGAATTTCCAGGGGCTCCTCTCCGTTTTTCCTGATAAACAGATGCCCGTCTTTTAAGACAGACTCAGAAAAGCTGTCTGTGCCCACGGCCCTAGCCGGGCTTTTCAGCTCCCTTGCCCTGTCCCGGATCACCGCCGCTGCCGCAGGATCGGTACTGTCGTAGACAACCGGCACGCCAGGCTTTATAATTCCTGCCTTCTCCCCTGCGATCAGCTCCACCGTATTCCCCAGATATTCCATGTGGTCAAGGCTTATGGAGGTGATCACGCAGAGAGTGGGCCTGTCCACCGCATTCGTAGCATCCAGGCGCCCTCCAAGGCCTGTTTCCACCACAGCCGTAAATCCTTTCCTGCTCTGCATCATAGCCGCAAACATCAGGAACAGGAATTCAAAATAGGTTGGATGGGTAAGCCCCAGACTCTGAAGCCTGCAGAGACCTTCCCTCACCCTGTAAAAGGCCTGCAGAAACTCCTTCTCCCCTGCCTGCTCCCCGTCAAAGCAGAACCGTTCTCTGACACTGACCAGGTGGGGCGAGGTGAATACCGCCGTATGCTCTCCCGCCTCTCTCAGGATGGAGGAGAGGAAGGCGCAGACTGAGCCCTTTCCGTTTGTCCCGGCCACATGGATCAGCCGGATTTTGTCGAGAGAAAGCCCCATAGCTTTCATCATAGCGCGTATATCATCAAGGCTGTGCTTTTCTCTGGAGAATTTCGGGATCCCGTCCAGATACTGCTCTGCCTCTCTGCAGGCATCCGGGCTGTACTCCTCTCCCCTGCCTGCGCCTGTCTTATTGTTCTCTGTCATCTTATCATCATTTTTCATTTTGTCCGATTCTGTCCTCCTTTGGCCAGGCAAGGCCATGCTGAAACAGAATGCGCCGGAAGCGGACCGTACAGAAAGCCGTCTCCTGCGATTTTACTCTTTTGTCCATCTCTCTATTATAATATAAGCCTGTCATTATGCAAGGAGTTTATTTCGGTAAATTTTCCTGTTTCTCGACAGGAGGGCAGGAAATAATCCCGCAAACCCTTTTTTCTGTCTGCGCCTGGCCGTCCTGGCGGCAAATGTTTTCCTGCCCCGGCCCATTCCTGCCAGTCTCTTTTTTCTCTGCTGCAAGGCAGACAGGGCGCCTGCATCCATCTGCAGGCGCCCTGTTCTTTTTTGGAGCAGCTCCTTCTTTCTTCTATTGCTATCTGTCTTTAAATATGTCTGCCACAGCCTGCACAATTTTCACAAACACATTCCAGATCCGCTGCAGGGGACCCTCCTCCTTCTGGGAAGCAGCCTCCAGATCCGCTGTGTCATCCCCCAGGGCTTCCTCATCGATCTCGTCCGTCCTCAGCACAATCTGGATACTGTGAGGCGACGGGTTCTTTCCGGATGTGAAGGATACCAGAGGCGCCTCCGGATCCATGTTGAGAAAATTATTTTCCTCCTCATATTTGTCGAGCTGTTCGTCCAGCGTGTTCTTCATATTTCGGCTGGCCGACCTGACGTTTTTCAGATTTTCGATTGCCGTCAGGCTGTTTCCCAGGAGGCTCTGCATCCCAGAGAGCGTCTGCCTTGTGCCGTTGTCCAGAGAATCTCCCGCTGCCGTCAGCGTGTCATTGACAATCCTGAGAACCCTCTCCGTACTCCCCATGGTTCTGGACAGCCGGTTCAGAAACTCCTCTGTGGCTCCCAGGGCGTCAAGCATGGAGGGAACATAGCTGTCCACGGTATCGATGAGCACTCTCGAATCATCCAGAAGGTTCACCAGCTGATCCGTGCAGCTTCTCAGCTCATTGACCGTTTTTGCGGTATCCTCTCCTGCCTCTCCCACCAGACTGCACAGACCGCCTATCCTTTGCATCAGGGCCCCGGCCTTCGCGATTGTCTCGTCTGAACTTCCCAGAATCTCCTTTATCTTCTGCAAAAGAGCAGCCACATCGGCGCTGTAGGCAGTTCCAGGAAGTGTCTCCAGGTCTGCCTCCACCTCGTCTGCGTACTCCGAAAGTTCGTCCTGCCACTCCTCAAAGCTCGCGTCATTATCGCCTCCGGACCCGGGTTCTCCCGACGGTCCGGTCTTTTCCTCCTCAAAGAGAACCCCATCCTCTTCCAGGGAAAACGCCTGAACTTCCCTCTCATTTGAAGCCGCATTTCCCGGCGTAGCCTTTCCCGGCACATCGCCCTTATGGCCTGTATTGCCCTCTTCTGTTTCATCGTCCCTTTGGCCGCCGCTTTCCCTGTCATACCGGAAGGAATCTGCATGCTCAAGGGCCTCCTCAAGTTCCTCCCAGTCATCAGCGGCAGCTTCCCGGCTGGCGCCTGCCCCGGCACTCATCTGGGCAAGGATTGTCAAAAGTTCCTCAATCTGGGCGGATTTTCTGGCTATCTCCCCTGCAATCTGCCTCTGCTCCTCCTGGGTGATCCCTGCCCCAATCTGCTCTGACGCGGTTTCCAGGGAATTTCTGAGGGACTTCAGCCGGTCGTAGAGATCGTCCAGCTCATCCTGCATATCCCCCATTGTATTGTAAATGGAGCGGACGTTGTCATTGATGTCCGTCACGGCATTCTGCGCTGTTTCCAAATAGGGAATCAGGCTGGTAGTCTGCTCGGTGAGGGATGCCAGATCATTCAGCGCCTGGACGGACCCCTCTTCCAGGGCTTTCCGGCTGGCGGAGAGCACCTTGCGTCCCTGCTCCAGACTGCCCATTCCGCCCTGCAGCTCCTTCACGCCGCTCTCCATCGCCTCAAAGGCGCCTAACAGCTCATCGAAGCTCTCATACAGCTCATCCCCGCTTTCCCGCCATGTATCCTTGGCCTCCTTCAGATCGGCGATATGGTCAAAGGCATCGGCCGTCCCCGGCACCATCATCATGACAATTCCCGCGCTCTCAAAGCTGTCCGTGCCGAGCCTTACCGTGTAGTCCCCCTCCTCTCCCGGCAGGGCCAGAAACACAGCTGCGGAAGAATTTCCCACAGACTGAAGCTGGGCGCCGGGAGCGTCGACGCTGTAGCATTTCGACAGGTCGGCCGGAACGGCAACCATCAGCATCAGGTTATTTCTGAAGTAGGCCGCAGCCTTCTTGTTGGGCGTGGCCTTCACATGAATCTCCACCAGACCGGACGCTCCGTTCAGCGTTTTCGGTTCCGCCTCCAGGCCATTCAGTTTATAGGATACGTCAAATTTCCACGGAAGCTCCATCTGCCCCTCCGGCAGGGTGCACTGGTAATAGAACCTCTGATTCCTGTCGGGAAAGGTCCACGTTACACTGCCGTCTTTTAGAACCGGCTGGGCGCCGTCCGTCATGTTGATTACCTTTTCGTATGTACCATAGTCTGTATAATCCGTCACTCCGTTTGTGGTGCAGCCCTTGACTACGTTCATCTGCGTCTCTTTTCCATAGTAGTCCAGGTTCACATACATGGTTTCGTCCACCTGTACCCGCGGAGCAGCTCCGTAAGCTGAAAAGGGTATAGCTGTCACAAGCATGACGGCCGCCATGCACGACGCGAGCAGGCGTTTTCCTGCACGGGAGCTGCCCTTAAAAAGCAGCCGGATTCTGAATCTTGTGAATCTATTTTTCATGGCTGAAAGGCCTCCTTCTCTGTTTCCTGCATTTTTCTTCCTGGCCGCTTTCTTCCGTCTCTGCCTCTCTCCCTTTCCTTCTTCTCAGAAGTCTTCGGAGTCTGTCAAACTCATTATCCATTAAGATGTCATCGAACAGGACCAGAAACGCCGGCATCAACGTCAGCACCAGAAGCATGCTGAGGACTGCTCCCCTTCCGATCAGATGGCCCAGATCCCCGATGGCCGCCACAGTGGAAATGAAATGTACCGTATAGCCCACAATCGTCAGGATGGAGCCGGAGGTGAGGACAGCCGGAATACTGCGGTTCAAAGCCATTATGGCCGCCTGTTTCTTGTCGGCCTCCTTCCTGCAGTCCAGATAGTTGCTGGTAGTGAGAATCGCGTAGTCCACCGTCGCCCCCAGCTGGATGCAGCTCACGATAATATATCCCATGAATATCATGGTGTCCCCTGCGATATAGGGGACAGCCATATTAATGAAAATGGCGATCTCAATGGGTATCATGATAATCACCGGTATAATCAGTGATTTAAAGCTGAACATTACCACCAGAAACACGCCGATCAGCGACAGTACATTGACTCTGTCATAGTCCTTTGTGATGGTAGCTTCAATATCCTGGGTGGACGGCGTCGTGCCCACCAGGTAGGAGTCCTTCGGATAATACTTCTTCATAATAGCCTGGATCTCGTCGGAGCATCGATATGCCAGCTCACTCTCCCCCTTTGTTCTCACATAGATCAGGATTCTCGAATACCCGTTTTTGTGGAGCAGCTCTGTCATGGAGCGGGGCAGAAATTCCTCCGGCACCCCGGCCGGCAGAGTCCCCGCCATGGAAGTCACGGACTTGGTGTAGGGAAGTGCTTCCACCTCGTCTGAAAACGCCTTTTCCGTCACCAGGGAGGAATCTGGAACCAGGGCAATCATCATATTGCTGCGGCCGAATTTTCCATTGATAAGCTGCTCATCCTCATAGACCTTCGTCCCCTCGCTGTTGCCCACTGCCTCGTTTCCAAAGAGGAAGGAGTTCATGCCCTGAGCCGTGTAGGCCGGGACTGTGACAATGGCCACAAAGATAAGAACGCCCTTTCTCATGCTGTAAATTCTCCGGCTCAGGCGGTCAAATTCCGGCAGGAACGGACGATGGGCCGTCCTCTCTATGAGAACCGTTGTCCTCAGAATCATGGCGGGCATGAAGAGCACCACCGTCAGAAGGCTTAAGACAATTCCCTTGGCCAGTACAATTCCCATGTCAAAACCGATGCTGAATTTCATAAAGGTCAGCACAATGAATCCCACAATCGTCGTCAGGCTGCTGGCAAAGATGGATCGGAGGGCCTCGTCGATGGCATTTCTGAGGGCCTCTGTCTGAGAAAGCCCCTTCTTCTTCTCCCTGGTGAAGGCATGGATCAGAAAGATGGAATAGTCCATGGAAACAGCCAGCTGCAGAACTGCCGACACGCTGTCCGTCAGAAAAGAAACCTCCCCCAGAAAAATATTCGTCCCCTTATTGATGACAATGGCAACCCCCATGATGGTGAGATAGAGCACAGGCTCAAACCAAGAATTGGTGGTTATGCACAGGATCACGAAGATCATGATCACTCCCAGCGTCAGGATCATGGCCATCTCTCTCGTTACATTCTCCTCCAGGGACTTGTTCTGAACAGCCATTCCGGTGAAGTATCCCTTGTCCCCCAGGATTTTCTCCATCTCATCGATGGCCCTGGACGTCCTCTTGTCCGTATCCCCCTCCACGAAGGTCACGTCCATGACGGCAGAGCCGTCCTTGTAGTAGTCGGCAATGTCGTCTCCGTCGATAAAACTGTCCGCTGAAAATACATCGGTTTCCGTATCCAGCCACAGAATCTGGTCCACACCGTCCACTGCCTCCAGCTGATCCTTGTACTGCTTCGCCTGGTAGAGGGTAACCCCGTCAATCATGATCCGCGCCGTGCCGGGATAACCAAATTTCTCCTCCATCAGATCCAGTCCCTGCTTGGACTGTACCGTGTCGGGCAGATACTCTGTCAGGTCATAATTTACCTCCACAAAAGGAGCTGCTGCCGCTGATATGAGGACAGCGATCAGGAACAGCTTTTCAATAATCCGGTTCTTTTCAATAATAAAGTCAGGAAGGCTGAATTTTTTTCTCTCTCCCCCCGGTATCCCCGCAAACTGCAAACCCTTTCTTTTTATTGCGCGTATAAATCTCAGTATCATAGTCAGAATCTCCTGTCCGTCATGTTTCGGCCTGTCTTATGCAGACCGGACGCGCCTCCGTCTCCCATCTGTTTCTGTATGAACCGCATCTTCTTGGCAGCCCTCGTCTACTTCATGAAAATGACCATATAGTAATCGCGCCCGCCGTCCTCCCTGTGGGCAATGCCCATTTCGCTGTAGTAATCGGGTCTGTCCTTCCTCTTTTTGGCATCCTCCTGCAGGTCGAGGATCTTTTCCTCCGCCTCGTCCGCCCCGTCTGCATTCCGGATGTATACTTCCATGGAGCGGCGGCCGCTGTTGTATCCGATCGCCTTCAGATAGTCAGAAAGCTCACCCTCACCGGGAATGTTCCCGTTTCCATAGCCCTTGTCTCTGGCGGCCTCCAGGCGGTGCTCTGCGATTTCTGTGAGCTTTCCGCTGATAACGTAACTGGCATCCTTATCGTAATTGCGTTTTTCATCCTCGTAATAGTCCTCATCCTCGTCGCCGTCGAAGCTGTCCAGCTTCATCTCATTTAAGTTTGACGCCAGATTCTGGCAGGCCTCGTCATAAAAGCCGATCTCAAAGCTTCCGCCGCCTGAATTCTTCGTCTTTCTGGCGCTCTCCACTCTCCCGCTGTCTGCAAAGGCATAGACTGTCTCTCCCTGGGTCATATGGCCGGTCTGCATTGCACCGCTCTCCCTGAAATAGTAGCTGGCGCCGTCAATGGTTCTCCATCCCACAGCCATAGCCCCCGAGGGGTCCAGATAATACCAGTATCCCTCTGTATTCAGCCACCCTGTTTTCATCAGGCCGTCCTCGCCAAACCAGTACCACTTTCCGTCAATCAGCTGCCACCCGGGAGAAACACTCTGTCCCTGCTGGTTCACGTACCGTACCCCCGACGCGTCTGATATCCAGCTGTAGCCTTCCGCCGCCAGAGCCGTGCCGGCACCTAAGACCGCCAGAGCCGACACTGCCGCAGTGAACCAGACTGAACCCCATCTGAACTTCCTGTATGTTTCTGCCCCTGTTTTTCTCTTCCTTTTGCCCCTTTTCATAGGCCGCCTCCTCACTTTCGCCGTGCTGTTAAAGTCTCTCCTCCCCTGGCACTCCAGTGGGTGGAGGTAATTTCAACACAGTATATGTTATCAGACATTATTCTATTAATTGACATGTGTTGATTTATGAGCTATAATAAATTATACTCACATCGGTAATTTTTGACAATAGTCAGTTTTTAACACTAAGATTATTAATATACATTTTTTATTCTTATGTCTATTAATAAATTTTATTTCCTGATTTTTCTAATAAAAGGCAATGCAGAATCCCGCAGGAGACGTCCGGGCCGTACGCCGGTGTCAGACGCGAAGAGCAGACGGCAGGCGGCTGTCCAGGATGATAATAGATAAGGCAAGAC
The DNA here is from genome assembly GCF_003480545.1 of Clostridium sp. AM29-11AC. Taxonomy (NCBI): domain Bacteria; kingdom Bacillati; phylum Bacillota; class Clostridia; order Eubacteriales; family Clostridiaceae; genus Clostridium; species Clostridium sp. AM29-11AC. Next base: position 20,432 of record NZ_QUJI01000009.1, on the reverse strand, counting down.
TAACGGAGCGGACAGGGAGGAACTGCAGAGTCGGGCAGAATCAAAAAATAAAAAAGGAGCGTTTGCCATGAAGGAAGAAAATCTTGATCGCAGAATACGGAAAACGAGAAAGGTGATTCGGGAGTGTCTCACCGAACTTCTGAAGGAAAAGCGGATTCAGGATATCACAGTCCGCGAGATTGCGGAGAAGGCAGACATTAACAGGGGAACCTTTTACCTCCATTATAAGGATATCTTTGATCTGATGGAACAGATTGAAAACGAACTGCTGGAGGAGTTAGAGGAGGTTTTAAGGCGGTACCGTGCTTCTGACCTTCTGACCAATCCGGCCGTGGTTTTCACGGAGGTTTTTCATCTTGTAAAGGAAAACAGCGGCATGGTCAGTATTCTCATCGGTGAAAATGGCGATATTAATTTTGTAAACCGGCTTAAGGATATTGTGCGCGAGAAATGTCTGAGGGACTGGATGGAGCTGTTCCGTCCGGAAGTTGCTAAGGAAGAGGGCGTCTGCCAGGGCAGCTCTGCCTTTGAGGCCTACTATGCCTTCACTGTCACCGGCTGTATCGGGCTCGTTCAGTACTGGCTGGATTCCGGGCTCAAAGAATCCCCGGAGGAGCTGGCCTCACTGACAGAGCAGATTATCCTGAAAGGGATCCGGATGTTTGAAAAGGAGCCTGACGCCTAATAGACGCCGGCTCCTCTTCCTGTGAGGGCCGCATCTGCAGCCGGGCTTCGCCTTTTTCTGCCAGCCCTATGGATCTTCTTTTATATCTGCCTCTTTTATATCTTCTTTTATATCTGCTTCCGTTATTGCTGCGTCTCTGCTCTCTGGCTCCTCTTCCTCCACGAATCGGGCCAGCATATCAATAAATTCCCGGTTATTCGGTTTTTCCTTCAGCTCTCTGCCTGCAACTAGGTTCAGCAGTTCTCTGTCTCCATATTTCCATATAACCTCTATCACAGTCCTTATATCTCTTTCCACACATTTGACTGTCGTATTATTTTCCAGGGCCACCTCAAGATAAACGCCCTTCGTGATATAGAGCAGCAGCCTTCTGTCTTTTATACTTTTTGTCACCGCAGCTACGGTAAAATGAAATCCTATATAAGATCCGTTAGCCCCAAGCCGTCTGATAAGATGTTCTACTTTTTTTGCTGTTTTCATCACCATTCTCCCTATTTCTTTATTCCACAGCAAAATATACCCTGATAACGTATGGGAACACAAGAAAATAGCTTCTACATTTTCCGACAGGCAGCGTCGGATTTTGTAGAACAAATCTGCTTGACATGTCTGTAATCTTTGATTTTAAGAAATGGACTTCTGAATTTTCAAAATATGATCCAAATTTGGCTAATATAATTATACTGGATTTCCCGCAAAAATCAATCCTGTTTTTTCATCCCTCCTGTTCTTTTTTTCATTCATCCCTGCACAGCAGCAGACAGCCTTCCGCCGGAAGGCTGTCTGTCTCTTCTGACCGGGCTTTGGCATGCCTCTCCCTACTTTGCAAGCTGGGAAAGACGCTCCTTCACCTGTTCCATCATCTGTGTGTACTTCTCGAGCTTCGCTCTCTCCTCGGCTATCTTTGCCTCAGGCGCGCGGCTGACAAATTTTTCATTGTTCAGCATTCCGTTTACACGGGCAAGCTCCTTCGTAAGTCTCTCTTCCTCCTTTGTGAGCCTCTCGATCTCCTTTTCAATGTCTACCAGCTCCGCAAAGGGCATATAAATTGCAGCGTTGGGGATGACTGCTGAAACTGCATCGTCTGCAATTCCTTCTTTATCCTTCTGAAGATATACTTCGCTTGCATATCCCAGGGTTGCAAAGAATACCTTGCTGTGTTCAAAAATTCCAAGAAGGGCCTCGTCGTTGGAAACCACATAGACCTTTGCCTTCTTGCTCGGCGGCACATTCATGGATGTGCGGACATTTCGGATGGCGCGCACAGCCTCCTTGATGGTCTCCACTGCATGCTCCTCCTCGGCGAAGCTCCACTCCTCCTTAAATACCGGCCAGGAGGAAATCATAATGGAAGGCTCCTCGTCCTGAAGATTGCAGAAGATCTCCTCTGTAATAAACGGCATATAGGGGTGCAGAAGCTTTAAGGACTGGATGAGAACCGTCTTTAAGGTCCAGATGGCCGCTGCCTTCGTGGTGTCCTCGTCACTGTAAAGGCGGGGCTTCACCATCTCAATATACCAGTCGCAGAACTCCTCCCAGATAAAGTCGTAAACCTTCTGGAGGGCAATTCCCAGCTCATATTTGTCCATATTTTCGGTAACATCCTTTGCCAGGGTGTTTACCTTGGAGAGAATCCAGCGGTCTGCCATGGTCAGCTCAGACAGGGATGCCAGAGCTTTCGGCGCCTTCTCAATGTTCATCATAATAAAGCGGGAGGCATTCCATACCTTGTTTGCGAAGTTCCTGCTGGCCTCCACTCTCTCCCAGTAGAAGCGCATGTCATTTCCCGGAGCATTTCCTGTCATCAGGGTCATCCTGAGGGCGTCTGCACCGTACTTGTCAATGACCTCCAGCGGATCGATTCCGTTTCCCAAGGACTTGCTCATCTTGCGGCCCTGGGAGTCTCTTACAAGGCCGTGGATCAGAACGGTGTGGAACGGCTCCTTTCCTGTCTGCTCAAGGCCTGAGAATACCATACGGATAACCCAGAAGAAAATAATATCATAGCCTGTCACCAGCACATCCGTCGGGTAGAAGTACTCGTACTCCGGCGTGGACTCAGGCCAGCCCAGTGTGGAGAACGGCCAGAGGGCGGAGGAGAACCAGGTGTCCAGCGTATCCTCGTCCTGGGTCAGATGGGTGCAGCCGCATTTCGGACACTTCTCCGGCATCTTTTTGGCTACCGTCATCTCACCGCACTCGTCACAGTAGTATGCAGGAATCCTGTGTCCCCACCAGAGCTGTCTGGAGATACACCAGTCGCGGATTCCCTCCAGCCAGTGGAGATACGTCTTTCCGAAGCTCTCCGGAACGAATTTCAGTCTGCCGGATTTCAGCGCCTCCACAGCCGGCTTTGCCATCTCGTCCATCTTCACAAACCACTGGGGCTTTACCATAGGCTCCACCGTTGTCTTGCAGCGGTCGTGGGTGCCTACGTTGTGGGAATGGGGAACGGTCTTCACCAGCAGCCCCTGTTCTTTTAAATCCTCCACCATGGCCTTTCTGGCCTCATAGCGATCCATGCCGAAATATTTTCCGGGCACATTGATGGTGGCATCGTCGTTCATAATGCAGATCTCCGGCAGGTTGTGGCGCTTTCCAACCTCGAAGTCGTTGGGGTCGTGGGCCGGGGTGATCTTCACGCAGCCGGTTCCGAATTCCTTGTCTACATATTCATCGGCAATTACAGGAATCTCCCTGTCTGTCAGCGGGAGCTTCAGCATCTTTCCGATCAGATCTTTGTAGCGCTCGTCCTCCGGGTTTACGGCAACGGCCGTATCTCCAAGCAGGGTCTCCGGACGAGTGGTGGCAATCTCCACAAAGCGGCCTTCCTCCCCCACAATCGGGTAGTTGATATGCCAGAAGAAGCCGTCCTGCTCCTCATGCTCCACCTCTGCGTCGGAGATTGAGGTCTGACATACGGGACACCAGTTGATAATGCGGGAGCCCTTGTAAATATATCCCTTTTCATAGAGCTTTGTGAATACCTCCAGAACTGCGTCGGAGCATCCCTCGTCCATGGTAAACCGCTCTCTGTCCCAGTCTGCGGAGGAGCCTAACTTGTGGAGCTGCTTTACGATGCGGTTTCCATACTCCTCCTTCCACTCCCAGGCCTTTTCGAGGAATCCCTCGCGGCCCAGATCATGCTTGTCAATCCCCTCGCTCTTCAGCTTGTCGATTACCTTCACCTCTGTGGCAATGGCCGCATGATCGGTTCCCGGCTGCCAGAGGGCCTCGTATCCCTGCATCCTCTTATAACGGATTAAAATATCCTGCATGGTGTTGTCCAGGGCGTGTCCCATATGGAGCTGTCCTGTGATGTTTGGCGGCGGCATTACGATGGTGAAGGGCTTCTTTCCCTCCCTCTTTCCGCGCTCTGCATCTGCGTGGAAATATTTGCTGTCCAGCCACTTCTGGTACAGGCGATCCTCAATGTCCGCCGGGTTGTAGTTCTTTTCCAGTTCTTTCATTGTATTCTCCTTGTTTTCTTATTTTGCAGCCTCTGCCTGCTGCCTGTGCGGCCTTGCCCGCCTCTCCGGCGCCGGCCGCCCTGCATACCTGTTACATCTGTTTTCTGACAATCAGGTATTCGTCATTCATATGATAGTAAGGACACTCGAATTTCCGGCTGCCCAGGAAGGCTGCCATCTCGTCCTCATCCAGATCCGCCTCGCAGACATAATAGCCGTAATCCTCATCATAAACGTAATTGCTGCAGGTTTCGCAGCTCACCGCCTGTGTCCTCCTGCCTGCGCCCTTCCCTGAATGAAACGGCATTTTATCACCTCCCCGGACTTCCTAAATTAAAAAGAGCAGTCAGTGTACAGCTCCTGAGTTTTTCCTCTGCAGAGCCCGCTTAAAAACTCCTGCAAAGAAAAAGCCCTCTGCATGTCTCCATGCAAAGGGCGAATCATCGCGGTACCACCTTTGTTCTGCCGCAGTTATCCTGCAGCAATCTCCTTTTCCGGTAACGGCGGAATTCCCGTGAACCTCTACTCCTCTGTCTTCCGCATTCTGCAGAAAACCGTTCAAGGTTCCGGCTCAAAAGCTACCTTCAGCAGCCGCTTCCCGGAACAGTCTTTCAGCCGGTGAACCGTTCTCTCTGGCGGGGCATCTCTCTGCCTACTCCTCTTTTTCTCAGCCTTTTTCCTATATCCTGCACTCCTGCCCTCTTTCAGAGGGCCTGTGACAGGCTATAGGTAATAATATAGTTGTTTTAGAAAAAATTGTCAAGCAGGGGCTGACACTTTTTTATCTACCCGGCTGTCCGGCCGTCCCTCTCTGTCTTTCTAGCGGATCCAGACTCCGTTCTCATCCACTCGGTAGCCGTCCGGCGTCGTCCCTCCGGTAAACAGGGCACCATTTTCGTCCACATAGTACCACATTCCATTTGTCTCCACCCAGCGGCTTGTGGCCAGCCCGCCGCTTGACCGAAAGTAGTACCAGATTCCGTCAATCTGATACCAGCCGCTGCTGACCATATAGGTATCCTGCTTAAAGCAGTAGATTTCCCCGTTGATTTTCAGGCACTCACCGGCGGCATAGGAGCCGTCCGTCTTCACGAAGCGCCATCCGGAAGCGTCCTGTACCCAGCGGCAGTGTCCCGATGTACCTGCAGGGCCTGAGGTGCTTCCTGAACCTCCGGGGCCTGACGTTCCCCCGGTCTGTGTTCCAGAAGTTCCGGTTTCTCCGGCCTGTGAGAGGGAAAAGCCATAGTCAAGGAGAGCTTTTGTATCTGCGTAATGGGTCTGCCTGCTCTTTAAGATAACGGCAATGAGTCTGGTGCCGTTTCTCTCAACGCAGGTCACCAGCGTGTTTCCCGCAAGAGAGGTATAGCCCGTCTTTCCTCCCACAATTCCCTCATAGTAATACTCCTTATTGTTGGGGTTTACCATCTTGTGTCCCATGGTGAGCTTTCTCACAGAGGGGACGCTTGCAGTGGCAGGGAAATCATAGTTCACGGTAGATGCAATCCTGCAGAGGGTGGGATTTTCAAAGGCCGCCTCTGCGATCAGAGCCATATCCCTGGCAGTTGTGTAGTGGTTGGGATCATTGAGTCCGTTGGGATTGACAAAATGCGTCCCCGTGCAGCCCAGGGATGCGGCTTTCTGGTTCATCAGGTCTGCAAAAGAGCTCACACTTCCGGACACATGCTCTGCCAGCCCGTTGGCAATCTCATTGGCCGATTTCAGAAGGAGGCCGTAGAGGCACTGCTCAACGGTAAACTGATCTCCCGCCTTGACGCCGAGGGTCACGGCCCCGGACTCCAGGTTGGTGACAGCGCTCTGGGAAAAGGTTACCGTATCGCTCAGACTGCAGTGCTCCAGAACCAGAAGGGCCGTCATCAGCTTGGTGATGCTGGCCGGATAATGCTGGGCATCTGCATTTTTTTCATACAGAACCCTGTCATGGGTGGCATCGTAGAGAACTGCTGCGTCTGATTTTATCTGGGGAACTGCTGTCTGCCCCGCTTCCTGAGTATTCTGGGCCGTTCCCTGGCCGTTCAGATACTCATTGCTCCCCTCCTCTGTAGAAAACTCCGCGGTCAGAGCCGGAAGCCTGGAGGGACTGCCGCCTGTCTGCGCCTGCACAGAGCCTGAGCCGTCCGGCGGAATGGTCACCGCCCCCAGCGAAACGCCTGAAGTCATCAGACAGAGCGCCATGGCAAGTCCCGCCGCCCTCATTCTGCAATTTCTGTATTTTTTAAATCTCATGGTCTCTTCTCCTTGCCGCCAGGCAAAATTTCAATCATCCTGTGCCGGTCAACCCCGCCGCCTCTCTGCCTTATGCTCTGTCTGTGCCGCCTTTTTACGGCCCTGAAAGCGCACTTAATTCTGCCCTGGAGTTCAGAAAGTCAAACTGTAATGATTCTGCCATCTCCACTGACGTCACGATGGGACCGCTCGCCAAATACCTGCTCTGCAGCCATTCTACCTTATTTTCCCTCTCAATGCAATCGGCTCACGCCTGCAAATTATTACAATTTTATTACAGCAGATTTGCACACATCCACCCATCCCCGGCTCCCGGACAGGCTCACAAGCTCCTCCGGAGACAGCCTGACTGCACTGTTTGCACTCCCGGCTGCCGGATAGACAGTGTCAAACCGCTTTAAAGACTCGTCCAGATAGACCGATGTTCCGTCCGTCACGGCGAAGGGGCAGACACCGCCGGCCCCATGGCCGATAAGCTCCTCCACCTGCTCAGGCGGAATCATTTTGGCCTTGGTGTGAAACTGAGCCTTAAACTTTGGATTGTCAATCTTCATATCTCCCGCCGTCACCACCAGAACAGGCCCGTCTCCTGTCAGGAAAGACATGGTCTTTGCAATTCTGGCCGGCTCGCAGCCTACCGCCTGTGCCGCCAGCTCCACAGTAGCGCTGGATACGTCAAATTCCAGAACCCTGTCCTCCATGCCCCTCTCTCTCATAAATTCTCTCACCCGGTTAATGGACATTTTCTTTTCCTCCCTTGTTCGCTCTCAGCAAAATCTTTCCGCCCTGTCCCAGTCCCCGGACATATTGGCAGAAGATGCGCTCTCTTTTCTCCCAGCTTCCTCGGAAATTCCTGCTGTACAGCCCAAGCGCCGGATACCGGATAGCTTCCTCCCTGCAGGCGGTCGGCAGCCATCCGGTGTCCGGCGCTGTTATAGAGGCTGCTTTGGCATTCTGTTTTTGCAGCTACAGATATTTCTTTCTCAGATCAGCTGCGCTCTCCGGGGAGAGGTATGCAGGCGCAATGTCAAAGACTGTCCTGCAGCCCTTCTGGCCCTCCCTGCTCAGCCTGTATGCAGCTCTCGCATAAGCTACGATCACGGAGGAGGTGAATTCCGGATTAGAATCCAGCTTTAAGCTGTACTCAATCACATGGCTGTTTTCCTCATTCCATCCTGTCTTTCCGCTTCTGAGCACAAAGCCTCCGTGAGGAAGACCCTTGTGGTCGCGCAGAAGCTCCTCCTCCGTAATAAAGTGAACCGTCGTGTCATACTCGTCAAAATAGTTCTTCATCGTCTTGATCTCGTGCTCGATTCTGGCCAGATCAGCGCCCTCCTCAGCTACGACGAAGCACTCTCTGGTGTGCTTTTCTCTGGTAGTAAGCTCAGGATTTTTTCCTGCGCGCACTGCCTCAAGAGCGCTGTCCACAGGAATTGTATACTGTCTGGCATCCTTCACGCCCTCAATTCTTCTGACAGCGTCTGAATGGCCCTGGCTGACTCCCCTTCCCCAGAAGGTATAGTTGCTTCCCTGGGGAAGAATGGCTGTGGCATACAGCCGGTTTAATGAGAACATTCCCGGATCCCAGCCCACTGAGATAATTCCCACATGACCGCTCTCAGAGGCAGCCCTGTCCACTGCATCGAAATGCTGCGGAATATTGGCGTGTGTGTCAAAGCTGTCTACCACGTTGAACCATCTGGCAAATTCCGGAGTCTGAACCGGCAGATCCGTAGCGCTTCCGCCGCAGAGGATCAGGACATCGATCTCATCCTTTAATTTCTCTGCCTCATCCACATGGCAGACCTTTACTCCCTCTGTCAGCACCTTCACGCTCTCCGGAGGACGGCGTGTGATGACAGCTCTAAGCTCCATATCAGGGTTCTGCTTCACTGCGCACTCCACTCCCCGTCCCAGATTTCCATAGCCAAGAATTCCAATTCGAATGCTCATATGTATCTCCTCTCCTAAAACAAACAAAATAGCATGGCGCGGCAAATTTTCCGCAAAAATGCAAAAAGGGAGTGCTGTAACTCACTCCCTTGTAAGATGTGGATTATTATACACTAACTGGCCTGTGTTTTCAAGCACTTTTTCCATACAGGCTGCGGTTTCTTATGCCTTCACATCTGCAAACACTTCATCCTCCCGTCATCCGATTCCTCCAAACAGGATTCCCAGGACATATACGCCAAAGGTCAGTCCCACAAACAGGTATCTGGTCACAGGTTCAAACCACGCTCCCAGCTTTTTTTCTCTGCCTTTCTGCACCTGTTCCCTGGCAAACCCCTTGGGGCATAGCCAGAAGAACATAATGGCGGCAAGCAGCGCCCCCAGAGGAATCACATAAATGGAGACGGCGTCCATCCACACACTGACCGCATCTGCGCTCTCAATAAAAATCCCAACGGCCGCCGCGCAGAACGCCACCACGGCCACGGCCGCCTTTCTGGAGAGCCCGAGCTGGTCCTGAAGAGCCTCTATAGGCGTTTCAAAGAGGTTCATCAGGGAGGTGACTGCGGCAAACAGCACAGCCACAAAGAAGATCACCGAGAACAGCCGCCCCGCCGGCATCTGGTTGAACACAGCCGGCAGCGTGATGAACATGAGAGGCGGCCCTGCGGCCACATCCAGCCCAAAGGCAAACACGGCCGGAATTACCACCATGCCTGCCAAAAGAGCAGCACAGGTATCAAAAAAGGCCACGTTTCTCGCACAGCTCACCACATCCACATCGTCCTTCAGATAGCTTCCGTACACAATGGTCCCGGAGCCTGCCAGCGACAGGGAGAAGAAGGCCTGCCCCAGCGCGTACACCCATGTCTGTACATTTCCCAAAAGCTCCCAGCGGGGTATAAACAGGTAGCGGTAGCCCTCAGCTGCCCCCGGAAGCGTGGCTACACGAAACAGGAGAATCAGGAAAAACACAAAAAACAGAGGCATCATGAGCTTATTCATCTTTTCTATGCCCCCTGATACGCCGCAGAGCATGATGAGAAAGGTCAGGGCAAGACCCAGAAGATGCCATCCCACACTTCCAAAATTTCCCGACAGGGCACTGAAATAGGCGCCCATATCCTCCACCTGCCCAAGGCTCCCGGAAACTGCGGCAAACAGGTATTTTAAAAACCATCCCACGACCACAGAATAGCCGATGGCAATTCCAAGGGAGCCGAGTACCGGAATCAGGCCGATCAGGCGTCCTCCCCGCTTTCCCCGCATGGCCATAGCCCTGTCAAACGCTCCCGTAGGCCCTGTCTTCATCACGCGGCCAAAAGCCATCTCCCCGATGACTCCTGAAAATCCCAGCAAAATGACAAAAATAAAATACGGAATCAGGAAGGCTGCTCCTCCGTATTTTCCTGCCCGATAGGGAAACATCCAGATATTCCCCATTCCCACTGCCGAACCGACGCAGGCCACGATAAACCCCATTCTGGTTCGGAACTGATCTCTTGATTTATTCTCCTTCATTTCCATACTCTGTATCCTTTCAGAACACTTTCTTTTGTCCGGGAATTATTATACCCCAAAACAGATGGAATGGGAAGGGTACAGCGGGCTAGTCCTCCTGCTCCAGGTCGTCGAACAGATCACTGTCATAGAACTCACGGATGGTCATATTAAAGCCTTCGGCAATTTTTTTAATATTCACAATACCCGGATTCTTGCTTCTGCCATTGATGATGCATTTCAGTGTAGACGGAGGCATCCCGGTCTTATATGCCAGGGCATAAAGCGTCAGACGGTCCCGTTTACGAAGTTCCTCAATTCTCTTTACAGTTGCTTCACAAATCTGCATAAATTCAGCCTCCTTTTTTTACTGGCATTAGTTTATACAATATTCGCGCTCAACTAGGGTGATATATCATCCTTTTGTCAAAGAAGAAAAAATTTTACATGTTTACCGGTAGGTTTCCCAAAATTTGGAAATAAATACTCGATATATTAACCGTTTTTTGTTAATAAGTCAGACTATTTTATAAATTTTTTATATTTATTTTTTCTGAAATTTGTCATCTTCCAGCTGTATCCGCTGTTTTTCTTCTTAACAGCTGCAAAGAGAATCATTTCTTTGAATATTTTTATGTCTGGAAACTTTTCCTGCTTTTTTCAAGACGTCATTCTGCATTGATTCTGAAATAACTGGAAAAAATTGGTAAAACATATGGACTGCTTGCATGTTACCTTCTTTTGGGTTATATTGGATTTATAGGAGGTGATCGTGTGAAAAAATTAATGGGAGCATTGATCTATATCGTCTGTTTTTTTGTGCTATTCACAGTGATATATCGCCTTGCGTTCTGTGAACCTGTGCTTCCCAGAGAAAAAGGATATGCGGCCTTCTGTGCAATGGCTGCCTGCCTGGCAGCTGTGATTTCCGGTCTGGCAGTGGGCTCTGCTGCAGGGATGGAATTTATGTGCAGAAAGTATTTTAAACTGAAAGCAGAAATGAAAAAGAAGATGGAGATGAAAAAAAGTCTGGAGGAACGAAAAAAGAGCGGCAGTGATGATTGACTGTCGCTCTTTTTTCAGCCTATATATGCGCTGTTATACACGGCTTTTTCTGCCCTCTTCTGTTTTTCCAAACAGCAATTCCAGAATTTCCTCTGCCTGAGATTCCCCGTACACACACGCACCCCTCTTCTTCAAGAGGCCGGCGGCAATGCCGTCTGCGGCTGTCACGCTTCCAGAAAAACTTCCATCGTAGATCTCACCGCTTCCGCAGGAAGGGCTTCTCTCCTTAAGAATGGCCAGACAGCAGCCATATTTCTCGAAAAGCCTCAGAGCCTCCCCGGCCCCTCTTACATATTCCTCCGTAACGTCCCGGCCGTCTTTTGTCAAAACTTGACTGCCGCAGATCTCTGCCGGAGTCCGGGGTGTGGGAAGGCCTCCCATCACCTCCGGGCAGACGGGAACGAAAACTGCCCGTTCTTCTCTCAGAAGCCTTTCCCTCCATTTTAAAATGGTTTCATTCCGGTTGGACCCGCCGCTGTACTTACAGTTTTCTCCCAGCAGGCAGGCGCTTACAAGGATATAGTCCATTTTCTCCTCCTTTTTCAGCCCTTCAATGCAAGCCGGCTCTCGTCAGACTTGCAGGCGGCCCGGTTTTTGAAAAGCTGCGCTGTCTTATGACGCTGCAAACTGGCTGTTGTAAAGCTCCCAGTAGAAGCCTTTCTTTTCCAGCAGTTCCTCATGCCGCCCCTGTTCGATCACCCTGCCGTCTTTCATCACAAGGATCCGATCGGCAGTCCGGATGGTGGAGAGGCGGTGGGCTACAATAAAGCTGGTGCGTCCTTCCATCATCCGCTCAAAGGCCTCCTGTACCATCAGCTCCGTTCTCGTATCGATGGAGGAGGTGGCCTCGTCCAGTATGAGCATAGGCGGGCGGCAGAGCATCACGCGGGCAATGCACAGAAGCTGCTTCTGGCCCTGGGACAGGTTTCCTCCGTCCTCTGAGATACCTGTGTCATAGCCATCCTTCATCTTTTCAATAAAGCTGTGAGCGTGGGCCTTTTTCGCCGCCTCCACAATCTCCTCCATAGATGCATCGGGACGCCCGTAGGCGATATTTTCCCGGATAGTGGCTGATTTCAGCCATGTTTCCTGGAGCACCATTCCATAGGACGCGCGAAGGCTTTTTCTGGTCAGGCCTCTTATGTCGCAGCCGTCCACCTGAATGCTCCCTCCGTCCACATCGTAAAAGCGCATCAGAAGATTAATTACAGTGCTCTTTCCGCAGCCTGTGGGCCCTACAATAGCGATCCTGCTGCCAGGCTCCACCGACAGATTCAGCTCTTCAATCAGCTTCACCTCCTGATTGTATGAGAAGGAAACATCGGAAAGCTCCACCCGCCCCTCTGCGTGTGCCAGCTCCTTTGCCTCTTCCGGCTCCGGTGTCTGAGGTCTTTCATCCATCAGGTCAAAAACCCGGGCCGAAGACGCCAGCGCATTCTGAAGCTCTGTGGCCACGCCGGAAATCTCGTTAAACGGCTTTGTATACTGGTTGGCATAGTTCAGAAAGGAGGTGAGCTGGCCCACGCTCAGGTACCCGTGAATGGCAGCTGCCGCCCCCGTGATTCCCACGCTTGCATAGACAAGGCCGTTGACAAAACGGGTAGCCGGGTTGGTGATGGAGGAAAAGAAGGTAGCCTTCAGGCTGCACGCCTCCAGCCTTTTGTTGATCCGATCAAATCTCTCCTGCGCCCTGGCCTCGTAGGAAAAAGCCTGAACCACCTTCTCATTTTCCACAATCTCATTAATCAGGGACGTCATCTCACCTCTGGCCTCTGACTGATCCTTAAACATGTGGAAGGTCTTTTTCGCAATATAGCTGGCCACAAACAGAGATAAGGGCGTTACCAGGACAACCACCAGTGCAATCACCGGATTGATGTAGAACATGAAAGCCAGCGTCCCCAGAATCGTGAGCACCCCTGAAAAAAGCTGGGTAAAGCCCATCAGCAGGCCGTCTGAGAACTGATCCACATCCGTAATAATCCGGCTCAGAATATCCCCGTACTGATGGCTGTCGATATAGCGCAGGGGAAGGGATTCCAGATGGTTGAAAGCCCTCGTCCTGATGTCCATGGCCACCCGGTAGGTGATATGGTTGTTGATGGCATTCATCAGCCACTGGGCCGCAGAGGTAGACGCAATCACCACAACCATTACCCGGAAAATCCGAAACAGTCCCGGAAAATCCACCTGTCCCTTTCCCACAATCAGATCCACCGCATCGCCGATGAGGATGGGGATGTAAAGAGTCAGAGCCACTGTCACTGCTGCCAGAACCAGGGAAAAGAGCACCAGCAGGCGGTATGCGCCGATGTAGGACAGCACTCTCTTTACCGTGTCCCTTTTATAGTTTCCCTCCGCTTCCCTCTTCTTTTTTCCTGTTTCCTTTTCCATCGCTTTCTCCTCTGCCGCCTCCGCTTTCACTGTCTGCCTTTCCGGCATCTGCTTTCCGGATGGCTGCTCTGCCGGCTGCCTCGCTGCCGCATGGTTTTCTGTAGCATGCTGTTTTGCCATATCTTTTTCCGTCATCAGCGGGCCTCCTCTCTCGAGAGCTGGGACAGACAAATTTCACGGTAAACGCTGCATCTCTCAAACAGCTCCTCGTGAGTTCCTTTTCCCGCCAGCCTTCCGTCATCCAGCACCAGAATCTGATCTGCATGGCGGATGGCAGACGCCCTCTGGGAAACAATAAACACCGTCATCTTCTGCGTCTGCTCTCTCAGAGCCTTTCTGAGCCTTGCGTCCGTGGCAAAATCGAGAGCTGAAGCACTGTCGTCCAGGATCAGGATCTCCGGCTTTTTTACCAGAGCTCTGGCAATGGTCAGCCTCTGGCGCTGGCCTCCTGAGAAATTCTTTCCTCCCTGCAGCACCATGGCGTCAAGGCCGCCTTCCCTGCCCATGACCACATCGAGGGCCTGGGCCGTTTTAAGGGCCTCCCAGATCTCTTCATCTGAGGCGCCCTCTTTGCCCCAGCGCATATTGTCCCGGATCGTGCCCTTAAAGAGCACCGCCTTCTGAGGAACTACGCCGATTCTGTCTCTCAGCTCCCGGAGAGAATAAGACCTCACATCCTCTCCTGCCACCATCACCTGTCCCTTTGCAGCGTCATAAAACCTGGGGATCAGGTTTACAAGAGTAGATTTTCCGGCTCCTGTGCCTCCGATCACGCCGATAGTTTCTCCAAATGCAGCGTCAAAACTGATATCCGTGAGAGAGGCTGCCTTCGCTCCCTTGTAGGAAAAGCTCACATTTTTAAAGGATACGACCGGCTCACTGCCCGGTTTTCGTTTTCCCCCGGCCGTATCAGGGATACTGCTGTGAAGCTCAAACACACTGCTGATGCGTCCGGCGCAGGCAAAGGCTTTTGTCATGGAAATAATCAGATTCGCCAGCTTGATAAGCTCCACAAGGATCTGGGACATATAGTTTACCAGGGCAACCACCTCTCCCTGGGGAATTTCTCCCTTGTCTGCCTGCCCTGCACCTGTATAAATCAGAACTACTATGGCAAGGTTAATAATTACATAAGTGACGGGATTCAAAAGCGCGGAAATTCTCCCCACAAAGATCTGGAAGCGGATCAGCTGATCCCCCTCTTCCTTAAATTCCCGCATCTCATCCTGCTCTCTGTTAAAGGCCCGTATCACTCTCACGCCGGTCAGGTTCTCCCTTGTAATCTGCATAACCCGGTCCAGCTGATGCTGCACCTTCCGGTAGAGGGGCATACTGATCAGCATAATTCCAAAGACCACCAGAGAGAGCAGAGGAATGGTCACCACAAAGACAAGGGCAGACTTAAAGTCAATGGTGAAGGCCATAATCATCGCGCCAAACACAATAAACGGTGATCGCAGAAACAGGCGCAGCGTCAGGTTGACGCCTGACTGAACCTGATTGATGTCACTGGTCATCCTGGTGATCAGCGTGGCTGTCCCCTGGGTATCCAGCTCTGTGTAGGAGAGCTGATTGATATGGCGGAAGAGATCGCTTCTCACCCCTGTTCCGAAGCCGGCTGCAGCCTTGGCCGCGAAATACTGTGCAGTCAGGGAACAGGCCAGCCCGATCACGCCCAGGAGCACCAGCACGGCGCCCATCTTCAGAATATAGGCCAGATCCTGCTCCCTGATTCCCGTGTCTATGATCTTTGCCATGACAAGGGGCACAAACAGCTCGAAGCTGGCCTCCAGCATTTTAAATAGCGGGGCCAGCACAGCTTCCTTTTTATATTGCTTTAAATACTTAAGTAGTTTTTTCATCTCGTTCCTCTGTGCCAGCAGTCTGCCCTTCTCCCTGCAGAGTCCGGCATTCCTGCTGTCTGTTAACCTTGGGGCCGTCTGCATTTGAGTTGTTATTTTTCCGACCTCATGGTAATATTATGTTACAATATTTAGCGGATTCTCCCGGCTGTGCCTGAGGCAAAGAAGCTGCGCTCTGCCGCGCAGGTCTCTCTGTTTTTTCGCAGCCAAAGAATTTTCGCGGGGAGTGTTTATGATTTATTTTCTGGTACACTGCAAACAGATTTATGACAAGTTTGTGAAGGATGAGATTACCGTATACGCTGCGCAGGCGTCCTTTTTTATTGTCCTGTCATCCGTCCCGTTTATTATCCTGCTGCTGACTGTGCTTCAGTTCGTTCCGGCTGTGCAGCAGTCTGACTTTCTGTATCTGCTGTCACGGCTGCTGCCCATAGAGGTACAGCCCCTGGTCTATACCATTGTGGATGAGATTTACTCCAAATCCTCGGCAGCCCTCCTCTCCGTCTCCTCCATCACAACCCTGTGGTCCGCCTCCAGGGGGATGCTGGGAATTGAGAAGGGACTTAACAGGATTGCCGGCTCTCCCAGAAGGAGAGGCTACGTCATCAGCCGGATCATCAACTCAGGCTACACCATTGTGTTTATGGCGGTCTGCATTCTGTCCCTGGTCCTGCTGGTATTCGGTACAGTTATCCAGAATCTTATATTCAAGATTCTGCCCTTTCTTCAGGGACTGTCTCCTTACCTGATCAGCCTGCGTTCCATGCTGGCGCTGGTAATCCTGGTAGTCTTTTTTATGGGGCTGTACACCTTTCTTCCTTACGAGAGGCAGAGGCTCAGATGCCAGCTTCCGGGAGCCGTGTTTTCCACCCTCTGCTGGATCCTGTTTTCCTATGCCTCCTCCCTCTATTTTAAATATTTTTCCAGCTTTTCCACCATGTACGGAAGCCTCGCCAGCCTTGCCGTCCTGATGCTCTGGCTGTATTTCTGTATCTGCATCCTGTTCCTGGGGGCAGAGATCAACTGCCATCTGACAGCCCTTGGCCGATACCGCGTCTGCCGGCGTCCATAGTCTTTCTCCTGCCGGTTCTGGAAATGCTCTCAGAGCCGGCAATTTTTTACTGGTACCGTTCCCTCAGATATTCAATATAGTAATCAGGGTTAAAGTCCTCCCCGGTCACATCCTTTAAAATCTGGCGGCTGGTTTTCAGCTTTCCGTACTGGTGGATACTGCCGCGCAGGTACTCACGGATTACGCCGATATTTCCCTCTCTCAGCAGGCCGTCGAAATCCATAACCTTTTTCATATGGTGATAGAACTGAGCGCCAAAGGCATTGCCCAGGGCATAGGACGGGAAATAGCCGAAGGAACCCTGTGACCAGTGAATGTCCTGAAGAATCCCTTCTCCGTCATCCTCAGGGCGCACGCCCAGGTATTCCTCATACTTCTGGTTCCACAGCTCGGGAAGACTGTCGATGTCTGCATCTTCCTCTATCATCAGTTTCTCTATCTCATAGCGCACCATCACATGGAGACAGTAGGAAAGCTCATCGGCTTCTGTGCGGATCAGACCCGGAACTGTGCGGTTCACAGCCGCAAGGAATGCATCAAGGCTCACAGAGGCGAGGGGCTCCCCAAAAATCTCCTGAATTTTCCCATAGATCGGCTCCCAGAAATTTCTGTTTCTCCCGATAATGTTCTCAAAAAAGCGGGACTGGGACTCATGCATTCCCATGGAAGCCCCCTGGCCGACAGGCGTCTGTGTCAGGTCGTCGCGGATTCCCAGCTCATAGATTGCATGGCCCGACTCATGAATCACAGAGAAAATGGAAGAATCGATCCGATCGTTATAGTGGGTGGTAATCCTCACATCATGATTGTGGAGATTTGTGGTAAACGGATGGGCGCTGACTGCCATCACTCCGCGGCCAAAGTCAAAGCCCACATATTCTGCCAGAAAGCGTGCCGCTCTCTCCTGCTGCTCCTCTGTGTAGGGGCCTGTAAGAAAGCTGTCGTCAATCGTTTCCGAGCGCTTTGCGGACTCTTTTAAAAGCGGCACAACTCCCTCCTTCACCACAGCGAAAAATTCATCCAGCTCCTTCATTCCGAAATCTTTCTCGTAATTGTTTAACATCACATCATAGAGCTTCTGTCCCTTTTTCGCCCTGTAGGAGGCAAAACGCTTCTGATAGTCCACAATCTCCTTTAAAACGGGAGCAAACAGGTCAAAGCGCTTCTTCTTTCTGGCATCTGCCCAGATACCGGTTGCCCTGGCTGTCAGCTCTGCAAATTTTCTGTACTCGCCGGCCGGAATGCCCTGGAGCTTTTCAAGCTCCTCCTCCACCTCCCTTACAACAGCTCTCTGAGTCTGTGTGAGAAGCTCCTCCTCTTTACGGCACTGCTTCAGCAGCTTTTTCACCGTCTCCCCTGTGATGATGTCCAGGTACTGTCCGGACAGAGAACCTATCACCCTGGCAGTGCGCTCAGCGGCCTCCCTGGGAGCAAGCGTTTCATTGTCCCACTCAAACAGAATCATGGCAGTCTGCACTGCCATGGCCTTCTCAAGCTGTTCCTCCAGTTTTGCAAATGACTGGCTCATGGACTTGTTTATCGGTTCATTCATATATGTTCCTCCATTCTGTTTTATAGCTTTAAGCGCGGCCGTTATCCCTGCCAAACCCGGCTCTTTCCCGCGCCTTTATAGTATGGACAGCCCTGCTGCTTTTTTTATCTGAGTTTATCGGAAATCCAGATTTTTTCATTTATTTTGCTTTATGCCGTCTTATTACTATTAATAGTAATATAGAACGGAAAATTTTTCAATCATTACCGAAGTGGTTTGCTGTTGAGGGCAGCCGTATACCTGTTTTAATCTCTGCCGGAAGGGCTGCGGCGTTCTAAATGAAACAGGGGCAGACCGCCTGCTTTTCCTGCAGCTGATCTGCCCCTGTTTCATTTTCAAATTCAATCGTTCACCCTCGGTCTTTTCTTTCATTCCCTCCTGCATTCTGCAGAAGCTTTCGCTCTGCCCGTTTAGTGGCAGTCTAAAAATACTTCTTAGAACCCCAGAGATTACTCTTTTTTAAATCCAGGTATTCATTGTAGGCCTTCTCAAGGATCTGCTTTTCATTGGAAAACTTAAGCAGATGATAGGCTTCATAAAATTTGTAATAACCCGAATCCACAAAATACTCTTCCCGCTGTGGTTTACTGTAGTAGCTGTCCGCCATCATCAGATACCAGTGCACGTCCTTCTCCACGGTATCGTGAGGAGTGTTGAAGGTGTACTGACTTTTCCCGATATACTTGATGATCGAAGCGCTGACTCCCGTTTCCTCCCTGACTTCCCTGAGGGCCGTTTCCTTAAACTCCTCCCCCGGCTCTACAGTTCCCTTTGGCAAAACCCATCCCTCATACTTGTTTTTGTAGTTTTTATACAGAACAAGAATTTTACCTCGAAAAATAACCACACCGCCGCAGCTCGTTGCTTCAATCATTGCAATCCCTCCTGGTGTGTTTCTCTAACTGATTGTAGTATACCGCTTTTTCAGACAATGTGCAAGACGGAGGCTGAAATGTTACACAGGGCCTGTGACAAAATCATCTTTTTCTTGCCCGGCATCCTGTTTCATGGTATATTGACTGCGGAGCGGTCAATATACCTGCGCATACCGGTTTCAGCATTCACTGCTGAAAGCCGGGCGCTAAATTCCGCCGGAGACCCGGCGCCCGAAGGGAGCCAAAACACCACTGCGGCATGCATTTGACGAGCGGTCCCATCGAGACGTCAGTCGGGATGGGATATTGCACTGGTAATTTTCCCATAGGGATCATTTTTTAGTCTTATTTGATTTAATCTGATAAGTTTTTAGTCTTTTATCATACAAAATTGTTCCGTTTCTTGCTGGAGGTGCGTCCGGCATCTGCGCGGAAAATGGAATACGGCTCAGAAAGGATGGAAATTCTATGAAACATGAATCTTTATCTTACATACAGGAAGCAGTGAAAAAACATGAGAAAGAAGCGGCTGCCCTCAGCGATCATCTGGCCGCCAACCCGGAGGTGGCGTACGAGGAGTTCAATTCCAGCCGTGCGATGGCTGACCTTCTCAAACAGGCGGGCTTTCAGGTTACATACCCTTTCGCCGGATATGATACGGCCTTCTGCGGCGTTCTGGACAACGGGGACGGCCCCTCTGTGGCGATTTTAACCGAGTATGACGCACTTCCCGGCATCGGACATGGCTGCGGGCACAACCTCCACGGCTCTCTGTCTATTCTGACAGGCCTTACGCTGATGGAGCTGAAGGAGCATTTCAGGGGAAAGGTTTATGTAGTGGGGACCCCCGCCGAAGAGGCAAGCGGTGCAAAGATCACCATGGCTTCCGACGGCATCTTCGATGAGATGGATTTAGCCGTCATGATGCACAGCGGCCCGGGAGGAGTCTGCATGCCCAACACAGACTCCATGAGCCTTCGCGGCTGCATCATCGAATTTTTCGGACAGACCGCCCATGCGGCAGCCTGCCCCTGGCAGGGAAGAAGCGCTCTTGCGGCAGCCCGAAAATTTCTCGACCTCGTGGATGCTAGGCGGGAGTGCTTTACCCCCGATATACGTGTAAATGCAGTAATTCTTGACGGCGGCCTTGTCCCGAATGTCATTCCGGACTATGCGAAGGTTAAAATGGAATTTCGGACCTCCTCTATGAGGCGTCTGGAGGACGTGGACGATATCATCCGCAAATGCGCCAGAGGCGCGGCCATCGCTCTTGACTGTGAAGTGAAATTAGACTTCCCATATCCTGATTATGCTGATGTGGTAAGAAATACCCCACTGGAAAATGAAATATCGGAGCTGCTCTCAGAGCTTGGATTCAAGGTGGAGCCGGTAGGACCGGCCACAGGCTCATCCGATGTGGGAAATGTAAGTTACCGCTGCCCCACCATCCAGCCTCAGCTGGCTATCACCGATGAAAACTGCGCCCTGCATACTACAGAATTCTGCGCTACAACACAGACGCCTGCGGCTCACAAGGCTATGGCGAAGGGGGCAGCGGCCATGACGGCTCTCATTCTCAGGGTTTTCAATGACGAGACGTTCAGACGGGATGTCAGGAGAAGTTTTGAGGAGGAGTTGAGGGGGAAGTAGAGGGAAGTCCCTCTAGAAAAATACTGTCAATAGTCGAACCAGTTGAAAAAGGGTAAGCGCTCAATAAAATAATGGCTATCTTCCCATAAGGTATTCCGCTATAGTTGAAG
>NZ_QUJI01000008.1:0-130467 GCF_003480545.1 Clostridium sp. AM29-11AC | reverse complement strand
CCCGCAATTCATTCAAAAATCTTCATTTTAGACTTGACTTTTAATAGTTAGTCTTTCCGGCAGGCATCCAATTCCAAAGGGTGGATACACAACCTAGCGGCTTATACAGGTATAGCCTGAGGCTTCCCAACCAGCCAAAACATAAATCACCACCGAAAGGATTGACAGACTTTCTAAGAGGTATCGCCAGCCAGAAGGCCGGCTCCCAAGGAGGAAACGTCAATGATCCTGCCTTCAGTGATTATACCTCTATATTTTGTCTGGTGCATTAAGGAAACCTCAGACACGGTAAATATGTCCTATAACTTCTGATGGAGGGGGAACTCCTCCTTCCGTTATATCTATATAGATTTATTAGATTGGACTTTGTAACTATTAACCAGTAGTCGTTCTTGACTACACCATTATTATACTAGGAGGATGTAACTTCATGTTTGCTAAAAATTCAAAGGCATATTCTGTCTACCTGCTGTTCCGATTTGTCTGTTCCCTGGCGGTTTCTATGTCCACAGTGCTTTCCATCGTGTACCACCTGGAGGTGGTGCAGCTGGATGCTTTCCAGCTTGTCCTGGTAGGGACGGTTCTGGAGACCTCCTGCTTTCTGTTCGAGATACCCACCGGTGTGGTGGCGGATTTGTATAGCCGTCGGCGCTCGGTGCTGATTGGAATGTTCCTCTACGGCCTGGGCTTTCTGATGGAGGGTGCGCTACCGTGGTTCGCGCCGGTTCTGCTGGCCCAGGTTGTCTGGGGTTGCGGTGATACCTTCATCACCGGCGCTCTGGAGGCGTGGATTGCCTCGGAGGAAGAGGACAAACCCATAGACAAGGTGTTCCTGCGGGGCAGTCAAATGGGGCAAATCGGCGGCGTTCTGGGCGTGGTGCTGGGCACACTGCTGGGAAACATAAACCTGCAAATGCCTGTCATCTTGGGGGGCAGTTTGTGCTTGTTGTTGGGGCTGGTGATGGTTCGCATCATGCCAGAAACCAACTTCTCCCCTGCTATTGAGGAACGGCAGGGCTTGCTTAAAGACTTTGTCTGCCTGTTCAAGCTCAACCTGGGCTTTGTGAAAGGCGCACCTGTGTTGCTGGCGCTCTTAGCAATCACACTATGCGGGGGACTTGCCAGTGAAGGCTTTGACCGGCTCTCCACCGCTCATTTTCTGGATGACACGGTAATACCCGTTATCGGGCCGCTGAACAGCGTCACTTGGTTCGGTGTTATCAGTCTTATCGGCAACGGCTTAGGTATTCTGGCTTCTCAGTTGCTCATCGCCCGCATGGAGAAAAAAGGGACTGTCAGCCGAACCAGTGTGGTCATGTCCACCAGCGCCGGGTATATCCTGTGCCTGGTTCTCTTCGCGGTGGGGCGGAGCTTTTGGTTCATGTTGTTGGTGTTCCTGCTGGCGGGGCTTATGCGCACCATCAAGGAGCCTGTGCTGGCCGCCTGGATGAACGACCATGTGGATGAGAAAATGCGCGCCACAGTCTTTTCCACCAGCGGACAGCTGGACTCTTTCGGGCAGATCATCGGCGGGCCTATTGTGGGGCTGGTAGCCCAGCAGGTGTCCATACCCTGGGGGCTGGTCTGTACCGCTTTCCTGCTGTTGCCCGCGCTGTTCTTAGTGCCGGTGGCGGGAAAGAAGCGGGATTGATATGGCATAGTTAAGTTTACTGACGAGCGGGAGATTACTTCCGCTCGTCTTCATTTAGTAGCGCAAAATTTGAGGACTCTTTATTTCCTTATTCGGTATAGCGGAGGCGGCTGTCAATTCGACATAATTTTCTTGTGATACTTTACCGTACATGAGCATTTGCCGCGGGATTGTCGGACCCATAACCTTCCAGAAGATTGACAACGCCCCACACGCCCAAACCAGCGCCCAGCGCAACAACGAGAGTCTGCAAAGTATCAATAGCGGAAGAAAAGAACTGCATAGAGCCTCCATTTCTCCGGGTGTTCCCCGGCCATGAAAAAAGCCGCCATCACTGGCGGCAGGTTACAGCTTCGGGACACTTTGTCCCAAAGTCCATTTATGCAAAGGCGTCTGGATCGTCGATGTCGTCATAGTTGAGGATGTCCTCGTCCTCTTCCGTGAGCGCATCGTCCGGCACAGCCACCTCATACATCTCACACGCCTCATTAAGCCCGGGCCGCCTGCGGCGGTTTATGAGCTTGTCGAGGTCAAAAGCGTTTTTCTGTTTGTCGGCTTCAGCCGTGTATTTATAATTCGGGTGCTTTTTCAGATCATACTTCGGGGAGTAGAACGGGGGCAGGCCCCGAAGCTGTAAAATGCACTTGTCCCCGGGCATGGTAGCCAGCTCGCTGGGTGTCATCAGCTCCCGGCCCAGCCGCTGGTTATTTTGACTGTAGCTTTCCGACTGCCCACGGGAGCGGCTGTCGGTCTGCATGGAGATTGTGGCCTTTCCCAGCCAGTTTTCCGATATTTCCTTGATGGTGCTGGCCTCACGGCCTCCCAGGAATACCACGCTGTCCATATTTCCGAGAATTGTCTCCGCGTGTTTATCGTAAATGGCCTTGCACTGCGCCAACTGCTGGTAAAAGAGCGTCAGCGATACCTCGCGGGAGCGGATTACCGCGCAGATTTTTTCGAGCTGGGGCACCTGTCCCGTGTTGGCCGCCTCGTCCCACAGCACCCGTACATGGTGAGGCAGGCGGCCTCCGAAAACATTGTCGGCCCGTTCACACAAAAGATTGAACATCTGCGAAAAGGCCAGCGCCACAAGAAAGTTATAGGTCTGCGTGGTGTCCGAAATGATAAAGAACACCGCCGTTTTCCGATCCCCGATGCGGTCAAGCTCCATCTCGTCATAGGACATAATCTCCCGGAGCTGGGGGATGTCAAAGGGCGCAAGGCGGGCCCCGCAGGAAATCAAGATCGATTTTGCGGTTTTGCCGCTACTTAATTTATATTTGCGGTATTGCTTGACCGCAAAGCAGTCCGGCTTGCGCTTTTCCAGCCCCTTGAACATATAGTCCACAGCGTTTAAGTAGTTTTCATCGTCCTCCTTTACTTCCATGCCGGAAATCATATCCACCAGTGTATTCATGTTCCGATCCTCGGCAAGGCCCTCGAAAATGATATAGGCAATCAAAGCGCAGTACAAAAGCGTTTCCGCCTTCGTCCAGAACGGATCGCCTTCCTTACCCTCGCCTTTGGTATTGGAAATCAGCGCATCCACAAATTTAAGGATGTCGGCCTCATTCTTGATATAGGCCAGCGGATTGTAGTGCATGGATTTTGAAAAATCAATGGAATTGAATACCTTGATCCGATACCCGCGCCGCTGTAAGAAAGAGCCCACCTGGGAGAGCACCCCGCCTTTCGGGTTTTGTCAATAAGGAACAAGAAAAAAGTATCTTGCTTTTAAGCGGTTTCATCACCGTTGTCGTTCTGGATAAGGCGCACAACCTTGTCCGTAAAGGTTTCCCGGCTGGTTTCGCTGAAATGGATATGAATGTCAAAGGTCGTGCCGCCGATGTTCTTCACAAGGTCGGGTTTGACGGTCAGAGGGGAAGCGGCTGCGGGGGTGCTGGTCTTGCTGGTTTCATTGTTCATAGGCTCTCCTTTCAAAGATAAAGCCCCATGTGGTCGGCACATGAGGCGGTCATATCGGGTAAGGGTGCAAGGGTGCAACAATGCAAAGGTATCTACGGATTGCATTCTTACTTTGCACTCTTGGCTTCGTTCCTGCGGTAGTACCATTGATTTCCCCAGCGTATGACTTCTATCTGGGTATCAAGGTTGCGGCGGGCATTTTTAACTGTTCTCTCGGATATTCCGGCTTGGGCTGCGGCCTTTACAATGTCCTCGCTGGCAAGCTCTTTCCCGTCTGCAATGGATAGCTTCTGCTTGATGATTTTCTCCCGGTTTTCAAACTGCCGGATTTTCTTCTTGCCTTCCTCAATCTCGGCGGTTAATTCCTCGCGGGTTTTCTCCCTCGGTTTCGTCATGGGTGGTCGCTCCTTTCTGCTCATAGGCATGGAAAAAGGGCAGTCGATTTTCTCGGCTGCCCTTGTGGGTATAAACGATTAACTCGTTGATGTTTTTCTCTATTATCCATTAAGGAATAATCGGCGTAGGGGGATTTGCTGGCTGATTTCCTCCCGCAGCAATCGTAATCCAAATGATAAAAACAAAATAGACTGCAAGGATTATCAGCAGAACAGTGAAGATTAGCTTGGTGCTTCTGGACAGTGACTTCCTTTTTGCAAACAATACAACAAGGATTATAACAAATGCAATACCTGCCACTGCCAATGTAATGTAATTCAGCAAAAAGTTTAACACGATTTCCATATCATCACTCCCTTTATGTTTTGTCTATTTAGCCGTTCAATACCAATTAAAGTATAGCAGAAACACATGAACAAATCTACATCATTTCAGCCTGTTAGAAACATTATTTTCTCTGGCATATCGTCGCGCCGCTTCCCGGCGTTCCTCACTGTATGGGGCGGTCAGACGGAAAGAGAAGCGGCCTTTCTCAATGTCAAACTCCATGCAGCCCGTTTCCGGGTCTGCGTCGGTCTGCTGGCAGATCGCCGGATAACGGCGGCTGTATGCAAGCAGACGCTTTTTCAAGGCAGTGTTGTGGGTGCGGATATGGATAAGGGGGTCTTTCTCGTCAAACCAAATATCGGTGGTCTTTTCCTGCTTGGTAAGCCCTGTTCTCATGCAAGCTCCTTTCCATGCCCTTGTTACGCAATAGGGGCATTTTTCGGGTGTTTTCTCTGGCTCTTGACTTGGAGAAAACGGCGTTTTTGACGATAAAAACCGCCCGGACGGGGAATGGTTCGTCGGGGCGGCTGTTATCGCAAAATTTCCGATTTTTCCGGCTCTTGACCGTCAGACGCGGATAAACGCGAACTGTCGGCAAGTATCGTCTTGAGCAGCTTGTCGCGGAATGTTTCTGTGCTGCTGTGATTGAAAAACAACTCCGCAACAATGGTCTGCCCGTTTCTCTGTGTCGTGATGATACTGTCGGGGGTCTGTTCTGCCATAGGCGGCTCCTTTCTCCGGGCGCAAAAAAGGGACTTTCCGTAGCCGGAAAATCCCTCTTTGTTGTCGGTTATTCTGTTTACAGTGCGGGCTGTGCGGCGGCGGCCTGCGCCTTTCTCCTTGCCCGGTATTCCCGCGCCTTGATACGCTCATACTCCCGTTGCTTTTCAAGGTTTCGCGCCCGGTACTCCCTTGAATATTGCCGGTGGTAGGCGCGGCTCTTTTCCTTTTTGGCTTCTTCGATTTCCTCCCGCATTTGCCGGATTTCCTGCTCTGTCGGCTCTGCAAGCTGCGTCACTTCGTTCTCAAACCTGCCGATATAGTTGAAATATATGCTGATATGCTGGATTGCGTATTTTGCCCTTTTCTGGTCGCGCTCATGCACTTCAATCCTGCTGATAAACTCGTTGAGAATGGCGGGGGTAAGGTCGGTAAAGGCGGCATGGCGTTCCGTCAGCTTCAAAAACTTCTGCGCCCGCCCTCCCGCGTTCTCATAAGCGGATAGCTGCTCTTGGAGTGTGGCAAGCTCCGTTTTCAGTGTGTAGTATTCTTCCGAATACTTCTGCGACATTTGCTCATAGCGGTCTTGCGGGATAGTGCCGAGGGCGTTGTCCTCATAGAGCTTATTCAGCACCTTGTCAATCTGTTCAAGGCGTGTCGTGATTTGCGGGATACGTTTCTGCTGCTTCTTGGTCTGGTCGGTCTGCTGCATGGCAAGGCTCTTTTTCACTAAGGCTTCAAACTCCGCCCGGTTGCTGATAGAGTAGTCCTCGATTTTCTTCAACACTTCCGCAACGGTCTGCATGAGCAAGTCAGCGTCAATGATGTGTGGGGAATGGCACTTGGGTTTTTTGGCTTTCCCCTTGTGGTACTCGCTGCAATAGGCAACGTGCCGCTTGCCGCCGTTTCTGTAATCTATGCGGATGTGCATTTTTGCGCCGCAATCCTTACAGAAAAGCAAGCCCGACAAAGGGTGAATTTCCCCGTCCCCGTTGGGGCGTCTGACGGGCGCGTTTTCCAAAATCCGCTGTGCGGTTTCAAAGTCGGCGCGGTCAATAATTGGCTCATGCACATTTTCGGTTATCTGCCATTGGCTCCGGTCTACATAGTGGTTCCGCTTGTCCCGGAAATGCTTTGTGGTCTTGAAGTTGACTACATCGCCGCAATACTCCTGCCGCGTAAGGATATGGGTCAAGGTGGCTTCCTTATCCAGCTCCCGGAGCTGTTTCGCCTGGGCCAGAGAGGGGGACGCCTGTTCCCCGTCAATGGAAACGGCAATCAGCCTTTGGTTTTTCGGCTTGATATAGGAAAGCTCCACCGCAGGCATGAAGCCCATCTTTTTATCGTCCACCTTATCCATGAGCTCCGGGACAAGGTGGTTAAGGCGCAGATACCGCATGACCTTTTTATAGTTCATGCCATGCGCCTCGCCCACAATCTCAACCGAGCGTTTCCCCACATCGCCCTCGGCCACACCTTTCAGCCGGGAGCCCTGGTGCTTGATGTCCTCTACCTCCGGATCCAAAAGGGCGGCCAGTTCGCTGGGGAGCGTTTGATCCCTCTGTTTGTTGCTGTCCTTCATGGCCTCCACCGCCTCGTGGTCGGTCATATCCCGGACAATAAAGGGCATTTCCTCCAGCCCGGCCAGTTCGCTGCCACGGCAGCGGCGATGGCCTGCCACAATCTCATAGCCGTTTCCGTCCTTTTCCGGGCGGGCAAGGCCGGGCACCATAACGCCGTTGAGCTTGATGGATGCCACGGTTTCCTGCATTTTGGCATCGTCCCGCACCTTGAACGGATGGGGGCGGAATGTATGGAACGGATGGAGCTCGGAAAGTTTCAGATAGACCAGCTTTCCCTCCTCAACAGGGCGGGGCGGCGCAGTCGGCTCCGTCACACCCTGCTCCGGGGGAGCGGCCTCCTTTGCGGGCGTATCCTTTCCGGCATCCGGGGGAACAGGAGCTTCGGGAGCTTTCCCGCCACTTCGGGACAATTTGTCTCGTTGTGAGGGCTGGGCCTTGTCGGGGGCCGCCTTGTCAGCCTTAGAGGGGCGGCCCTTGCGGGGCCCGGCCTTTTTGGGCGCCTTTTCAGCCTCCGGCCCGGTGCGCTCCGTCTTATCAGACTTAGGGGGACGGCCCCGGCGCGGCTTTTCGGCTTTCTCGCTTTCAGCGGCAGGACGATCCAGCGCAGGAGCCCCGGCCTCCTGTTCACGGGATGCCTCTGCCTTTTCCACCTCGGCCCGGGCCGCCTGCCGCTTTTCTGCCATGAGCGCGTCAATCTGCTCCGCAGAGATTACCACATCTCCGGGCTCGGCAGGCCCGGCCTGTTCCGGCGGGTGTTCGGGAACGGGGGCCTCCCCGTGGGCCGGATCAGCCACAGCGGGCGCGGGGGCCTCTTCAATTTTCTGCACCTCGGGGCCCGTGTTCAGTTTTTCATCTGCCATTCACTAACCTCCTTTTCGTGAAAGTTGCACAATTTTCGAGCTTAAATTTCTGTAATTATTTTTCTGCCTCCTTCCGGTCTATCCACGCAAAAAAGCCGCCCAAGATAGCACCTGGACGGCTTTCTGCGTAATGTGATAGATCAAATATTATTTTTTTCGGATTGCAGGCTCCGAAAAGCCTTGTATTTACAGCGTTCCTAATAAGAAACAATCATAAGAAAACTGCTTTATATCATCTGCTATTTGTTTTGGCATCAGCAATTTCTTTCTATACTTGCATACGAAAATAATATGATACTGTAACAAATACTTGTGTCTGTTTTTTGATTTCCACGTTCCCGTAACACAAGTATAGCACGAGCCACCACTTTTGGCTACCTTAACCCACCGTCTAAAGCCAATGGGATTGCGGTAGCCCTATTTCAATAACCGCCCCATCCTTCAATGTGATGATTCCGACATAATTTTTCGCTGTGATAACCTTGCCAATCCCCTTCTTTGCGGAAATCCCCATCAGTTCCAGAGCATCCGTATCGCTGCTGCGGCTTGTCAGGATGAAATCTTCCAGCTGCCTGAAGATATATTCCGGCAGAGTCTCATAGCCGGCAGCCTCTTTTTCGGAAATAAACGAACCATACTCTTTAATTTGATAAACTGGCTTCACTGCCGCACCTCGCTTCTTTTTCCTTTAGATGGAACGGTAAGCCTCTATATTGCTGAATGCAGAATCGTTCACCTCATAACTGCACCCGTCATCCAGGCCAACCTCTGTATCACCGAACAGTTCCCCGTAGTCGTTGGGTTTAACCGTGATAAACTGTTCCTCTGCATCTGTCTTTCTGTTATCGCCGAGCACCAGCCTGATTTTCTCATAGTCCTCATAAAAATATTCCTGCAGAAGGGGAAGGATGCTGTCTGCAAAAATGCCGGCCAGAACCTCTATCGTCGGGTTTTTCTTCAGGGGCATGAAGTAGGCATGACCGATGGTATGCTCCCTGTCATACAGAACCGCGATCCTCCTGTTCATGCGGTCAAGCATCTCCGCAACAGACAAATCTTCTACAAAAATATCGGACAGGACATCCGGATTAGGCAGCATCTCCCTGAAAAAAAACGGCGGCGCAGCGCTGTGTCTATGGCTGCGATAGAACGGTCAGCCGTATTCATAGTGCCGATGAGATAGACATTTTCAGGTACGCCGAAGGCTTTCTGAGAATAGGGCAGCATCACCTTCATGCCTTCCGGCCTCCCCCATCTCTTTGCCGGTTCCACCAGGGTAATCAGTTCGCCGAAAATTTTCGAGATATTGCCGCGGTTGATCTCGTCAATGATGAAAACATAATTTTCACGGCTTTCTGCCATGGGAGCGGCCGGCGCCGGATGATATTTCTCAATAATCTGGTATACATCGTCAAGTGACACCTTCCCAAGCCGGTAGACAGACGCCCGTGTCATGGTAACGCCTCCATTGATGGAAAGGATATTTTCCCGGATGTCTTTCACAATCCATTTGACTTTCCGCAGCCGTTTCATGGTGCCGTACTCGTCGTGCCACTCATATTCACCTGTCACAACACCGACCGCATCGATGGTGGTGGAGCTGTAGCACGAAAATACGATGTCTCCGATCTTCATACGGTTCATAAACGCATTCAGAACTGCACTGCCGCCATCGGCAAAGTCTGTTTCATCCGTAATATCCTTTCCATATCCGTCCCACCCGATACGGATATGGCCGTGTTCCAGGCACTCTGAGCGGACCGGGTTATCGCCGGTTCCCCACAGGGATACCTTCCAGATGCTGGGATACTCGTTAAAGCCAAAATTCTCCGCTCCTGAAGGGCCTGGACGCTGGGCCTTTTCACAGAATCTCTTAAACACGCCAGGCTCCACACCGTACTGGATCTCGCCGGATTCCCCCTCTGTACCGTCCGGGGAAGCAACCACAGGCCTGATCCCTTCGATAAATTCCTCATACCCGTAGGACTGATGAAATGTTGTAAATTCGATCCGTCCCTGCTCCCTGTACCAACGGTAGCGTCCCAGAACAGCCGGGTAATTGTTCTTCGCCTCCTGTTCCACCTGGGCCAGTTCCTTGTTTTCAATAACTGCCACGGCGTAAATCACTGTGTGATAAGTCTTTCCGGTTCCGGGAGGGCCGTAAAGAATGGTGTTCAGGCCAACGTCTGTTGCGGCTTCCTTTCCGGAATCAGGACAGGCGTCCGCTGCGGGAGTCTCCCTGTCTCCTCCCTTAAACTCCTCTTCAGACATATATACGCTTCCAAAGAATACAATGTCTGCCGTAAGAAGATGGTATGCCTCATCCTGATAGCAGTCATCGTCTAAACGGGAGCGGCTCATTTCCATAAGCTCCGGATCCTTTTGAATTTCCTCCAGGATCAGCCAGCACATCCGGGTATAGCTTTCCACCTTCCAGACCACCGATTTCTGCTTTGGTTTTTCTTCCACATAGCCGATCCGATCACGGAAAGCTGCAAACACTCTGGATTTAAACAGATAGTATGTTTCCGGATATTCGCATGTGAGATATACCATAACGGCACGCAGATCCTGAAAATGCTGTAAGGTCCTGTTCTGATCCGTCTCCTGTTTCCTTCTCTGTTTTATGTAGTTCTCAAACCCCTCCCTGAACGCAGTATATCTTTGAGCCAGGGGAAGCTCCTCATTGTAGAGCATGCGAAACAGTTCCCTGACCGCTTCCGGATCTGCCTGTGCGAATTCCACCAGCATCTTGTAGGGGTAGTACATACCGGAGGTCAGCAAATTCGCCATCTTTCGAAACGCCAGTTCAGCCATGGCTGCAAAATCGGGGGCATCTATATTCCAATGGGATTTGTACCAGCCGATTCCCTCCCATTTGTAGCGTTCCTTACTGTCTGTCTCTGCAAACTCAGTTTTGTATTTTTCGATAACCATACGGATTTTTTCGTTCACTGAATCCGGGGCAGCCGGCTGCGTGGAGCCGGCTGCCGGGATAATTCCAGCCTTAAACGCTATATACCGTCTCAGGTGGGACGCCATGTCACTGCGGCTTTTCAGTTCCTGGCGGCTTAAATCAGTGCGTTTCTTATCCTCCTCGATTTGCTCCAGCAGAGCACGGCAGCAGTCCCTCTGATACTGCTCATCAATATCTGCTGCGTATAAATTTTCTATTCTGTTAAGGCCGCTGGCATAGCTATTCCTGCTTTTCTCTCCCACGAAAGCCATATATCCATCCCGATCAAACATTCTCATTCCTCCCAGGTCACTCTCCGCAGAAACCAGTTTCTGCTGGTTTCATTATAGCACCTTCTGCAGGAATTCTGCCACACTGCCATTTCAGGGTATTGCCGGAAGGGGAAATCTTTCATGACTGGTACAGGCCAGGCAGCGTGAACAGGCGCTGCTTCGCAGGCCTCACCGAAAGTCTCAGTCTCCCAGTTCCGGCTACTCTGCCTTTCCAAGAGCCAGCTCCGTGAATATCTCTGCCGCCTGAATATAAGTTTCCGTCTCTACATACTCGTCCGGCTGATGAGCCAGCTCCGGCTTTCCGGGTCCAAACAACAGAACCCTCATTCCCGGATCCTCTTTGGCCAGAATAGAGGCATCTGTAAAAAAGCTGATTCCGATACTGTCTTCCTTAAGTCCCCGGCGCTTCAAAATGCCGCGCAGCCGTTTCATCTCCGGGCAGTCTCCGGGGATCTCAATGGCCCGGCGGCTGTTCTCCACGGTAAATTCAGCCGTAAAGTGAGAATTTTCCTCCCTAAGCCGTTCGGCTGCCCTCTCTGCAGCCTCCAGGACCATTTCGCAGGTGAGTCCCGGAACCATGCGTATATCCATCACCGCCTCGCAGCTGTCCGCCGCCATATTGAAAGCTTGGCCGCCCTTAATCCAGTTGAGCTGCGCCGTCGAACTGCCCAGGAACGGATGGGTAAACTGCTCTGTATATGCCTTTATCTCCCGGGCCAGCCGGACTGCTCCGTGAATCGCATTGGCTCCTTTCTCTGGATAAGCCCCGTGGCAGGTCTTTCCCCTGACGAGAATCCGAAGCCACAGACACCCTTTCTGAGCTGCTCCCGGGCGCAGGGCCGTAGGCTCCCCGATGAGCAGAAACCTGGCCTGGGGCATCTGCGCTTCCTCAAGAACACGCCTTGCGCCAATCCCTCCCTTCTCCTCATCGCAGGTTCCTATAAACAGAATATTCCGTTCAGGCTTTTCCGGGAGATGGGTGAGGGAAAAGGCCATAGCTGCCAGACCGCTTTTCATATCAGAAGCTCCTCTGGCATAAATTCTCCCGTCTTTCTCCGCCGCTTTCCCTGCATCAGTACTCCACTGTGCCGGATCCCCGTAGGGGACCGTATCCAAATGGCCGTTCCAGATTTCCGTTTCCGATTCGTCCCGCCCCGGTATCCATGCAATGACGTTGGCATGTCTGTCATCAATCCTGTCTACCCGGCTGTCGATTCCATACCGCTTAAAATAGGCATCCAGATACTCCGCAGCCGCCCCCTCATCATTCCTTCCGTTGACAGTGGGGATTTCCAGCAGCTCTCTCAGCAGAGAGACAGCCTCCTCTGCCAGCTTATGATCTCTCATCTTCCTCACCTGAGCCTTTCCTTCCTCCGACCTCCTGGGAAATCAGGCTTCCCAGCCTTCCCATGGCCTCCAAAAAATGTTCTACAAAGCCTTCCCTGTCTACCTGGAAGAGCACGCCTGCATTGTGAACCGGCTTCTTTTTGAACAGTTTTTCCTGATACCCGACGGCATCGATCACAGTCATGCCAGAGGTAAAAGTTCCTGCTGTCTCAATCTCTACATTGCAGTCCTTTATCTCGAACAGCTCCGGGTGGAGCAGCACGGCCACTGCGCAGGGATCGTGGAGCGTGCAGCCCGGAAAGCCTTCCACCTCATAATGATAACGGCTGTAAAAATCAATCAGCTCTGCAGCAAACACGGAGATCGCATCCTTCTGCGCCCGGAGCCTCTCATTTTCCTCCCTGGTCACATATGCCTTCTGTGTCACGTCAAGACCTGCCATGAGGATGGGAACGCCGGAGGAGAACACTGCCTTCGCAGCTTCCGGATCCACATAGATATTGAATTCTGCAGCCGGCGTCCAGTTTCCCACTGTCCCTCCGCCCATGATAGAGATAACTTCGATCCGTTCCCTCAGGTCCGGCCTGGACAGGAGAAGCACTCCCACATTTGTCAGCGGCCCTATGGCCACGATTGTCACCGGCTCCCGGGACTGCTCTAAAATCTCTGTCATCAGAGCCAGAGCCGTCTTAGGGCTCTTTTCCGTTTCCGCCGGCGGAAGGCCTGGGCCGTCCAGCCCACTTTCTCCGTGAATCAGCTCTCCACCCCTCTCAAACTGGCGAAACAGCGGCCTGTCCGCCCCGGCTGCCACCGGAATATCTGACCGTCCCGCCTTTTCAAGTACTCTCAGCGCGTTGTCCGTCACCTTCTGGATCGTCTGGTTTCCTGCAGCAGTCGTCACAGCCTTTACATCCAGCTCCTCCGACGACAGGGCCCAAAGAATGGCCATGGCATCGTCATGGCCAGGATCACAGTCAATGATAACGGGGCGTCTTCTCCTCTCCCCCATCTTAATTTCTGTTTTTGCTTTCATTCCCTGATCGCTTCCTCCGTTTCCGGTATCCAGCCGGCTCTTTCCTTTACCTCTGCACGCTGCCGCCTGACCGGTTTCAAAGGGCAGGCGACTCTCTTGTTTTTTCTTAAATCCCGAACTCTCTCTCCATCACCTGGTCGAGATTCGGAATGGACGGAGCTGCCCCCAGGCCCGACACGGTGATTGCAGAAGCCCTAGCGGCCAGATCCATGGACGCTTTCACAGAAAGCCCCCTCATCAGGCCGGACACAAAATACCCTGTAAAGGTATCTCCCGCCGCTGTGGTATCCACTGTCCTGGTTTTGTAGATGGGCTGTTTCACCGTCTCCTGCCCGTCCATGCAGACCGCCCCCATCTCTCCCAGCGTCAGAACGATCATCGCCTGTGGAAACCGCTCAGAGAGTTTTCTTAAAAACTCCTCCCCTCTGGATGCGGCATCCTTTCCCTCCTCCCCGGAAAGCCCGAGAAGCTGGCAGGCCTCAATCTCATTCAGAATGAACAGATCTACGAAGGAGAGGGGGAGAGCGAGGATTTTTTCATCCATGGGCGAAGGGTTCAGCACAATTTTCATGCCCTTTTCATGAGCCTTTTCCATAATATAGGCCATCTCATTGATCTCATTTTGCAGCACAATGTAATCCCCTGCCTCAAAAAAGCCAATGGCCTCATCTACCTGTGTCCGTTCAATGTTCTGATTCGCCCCGCCGTAGAGGATAATACAGTTATCTCCTGCCTTATCTCTCTGTATAATGGCATTTCCCGTGCGGATGGAATCAAGCCTTCTGACAAATTCCGTCCTGACTCCAGCCTCGCAGAGAAGCTCTATGAGAAATTCTCCGTCCTGTCCGATTGCTCCCGCATGGTACACCTCGGCCCCCGCTCTCCCTAGAGCCACGGACTGGTTCAATCCCTTTCCTCCGCTGAATATATCGAGCCGCTCTGAGGAGATCGTCTCTCCTTTCTGCACGAAGTGATCCAGGCTGTACACATAATCAATATTCAACGATCCAAAATTCAGTACCTTCATCTGTTTAACCACCTTGTCATTTTTTGTCCGGGACAGTCCGCCTCTTTTATGGGAGCATACCGCCATATTGTCTTTGCCTTCCTACTCCTCCCGCATCAGCCATCTGGCCAGATTCTGGAACAGTATATCGTATCCCTTCCACTCACAGAATTCAGGCGGAGCCCAGTGAGGTGCACAGTCTGTCGTAAAGGCTGCAGACCGTCCCTTTCCGTATTCGCCAAGAGCGATAAACGGATCACCGCAGACAGAAGCTACCTCTACTGCCTCCGGCTTCAAAATTGTCTTGTTGTATCCTAAAACTCTCGGCCACTCCCTGTCAAGTCCTTTTAATACCGGGTGATCCTGTACCGTCACAGGCCTTACGCCCTCGCAGTGCTCCATGCGGTCGTCTGTGTGAAGCACCTGAACCGGAAGTACCTCCTGTACCGCCGTATCCTGCCATTTTCCTTTGCCGTCCACACCGGAAAACGTCATATACCCTCCCACCATCAGAAGGGCTCCTCCTTCCAGCACATAGTCCCGGAGCAGATTGCACCGGTTTGGCCTCATCTCGCTTCTCGTAAAGGTAGCTGTGGGAAGCAGAAGGGTATTTGCGCCAATGTCTGAGAGAATGATCAGATCGTATTCCTCCAGCTCCTCCATGGTAAATGGGAACTCCTCCATAGCCAGATGATTCGGAAGGAATACAAACTCATAGCCGCCCTTCTCCATAGCTGCCTTCAGATACTTTTCACCTGTCTCATAGACAGATGTATAAAAGGTGTCAAATCCCTTCACATGTGTGGTATAGCTCATCCATGATTCCCCTGCAAGCAAAATCTTCTTTCCCATTGTCTTTCCTCCTGATTTTGTTGTTTTAAATTATTCCTTTTATCTATTTCCTTTTTTCTGTCTTTCGCCTGTTTATCTTTCTTCTGTTTCCTTCTGTCTTGTTTCTCCGCTGTCCCTGGAGGTTTTATTCTGTCCTCAGGTCATTCTCCCCTCTGCAGAACTCCAAAATCAGCTCTGCATAGATAAGAATTGCTTCCAGGTAGGCGTCAATACTCACCCACTCATCGATTCCGTGGCACTGGGCCAGGTTTCCCGGTCCAAACTGTACCGTCGGACAGTCGGCAATGTTTCTCCACAGTCTGGAGTCGCAGCCGGCCGGCGAGCCGACTACTCTCACTTCTTTTCCTCTGGCTTTTCTGTAGGCCTCCTTAAAGCTGTCCACAAAAGGATGAGCCTCCTCCATCTCAAAGCCTCCTCCCGCCTGGTAGATAGACACCTCCGGGGGATGCTCCTCCATCCAGGGGTCTGCCAGAGCCGTCCGTCTCACCGTATCTGTGAACTCCTCTACCACCTGGTTATAGCTCATCTGTCCGGGAAGATAGTGGACGCAGACGGAAATTTCGCAATCACCAGCCACTGTGGAGCCGGCGCTTCCTCCTTTTATCACTCCCACATTCAGATTCGGAGCGGGGAGAAGGGGGTGTTTGTAGGACAGCAGCCACTCATGCTCCTTATCATTCAGGGCATTCATCACCCTGACAGCCTTCTCGATGGCGCTGACTCCATTTTTCTTTCCGCCGGAATGACAGGCCTTTCCCTCAAACTCCACCTTAAAGAACACAAATCCCATATGTGCCAGAATCAGCTCATCGCTGGTGCCCTCGCACACTACTACTCCGTCGGCCCTCTGGCCGCTCATAATAGCCTGCATGGAACCGTTTCCTCCGCCCTCCTCGTCGCAGACAGAGGTGATTACCACATCGCCAGGCAGCTCTGAAAGCCCTGCATCCCTCAAAAGCTGCACCGCCATGACAGAGGCTGCAAGGCCTGCCTTCATATCCGCTGTTCCGCGCCCATACATTTTTCCATCCCGTATCTCAGGCTGAAAAGGAGGACTCGTCCATTCATCAGCTTCATCTGCCGGCATCACATCAATATGGCTGTTGAACATCAGGCTCCTTCCGCCTTCCCTGCCCTTAAATCTGCCATAGACATTGTACCTGTCTTTCTGATTATGCCCCAGATTTCCCTCCTGGTACAGTTCACTGCAGCGCACAATATCCTCTTCCTTCATGGGATCCACGGCAGTTTCGGCGCCCATGGCGTCAAACAGGCGGATCATATAATCCTGCCCCTCCTTCTCAAGCCCTCCGTCAATCCCGTGTCCCAGGTCATGAGTATCGATGGCCACCAGCTCTTTAAGTACTTCTATATACTTGTCTCTGTTCTCGAGAAGAACCTCTTTCAAATCCCTCATGCCCAAGCCTCCTAATTATACATCCGGATCAGTTTTTCCACCAGATCCCAGAACCGCTCCGCATCGATATCAATGCCCACATCCGCGTTGGGCTCCATCTTCTGATAGCCGAAGAAATCGCAGTTGGTCCTTCCGTAAGACTGAACGCTTCTGATGTCAATCTCTGCATGCATGGGCTTCGTCTTTACGATGCTGCTGTCAATAAGCCAGGCGATCGTCAGCGGATCGTGGAGAGGTCCTCCCTCCCATCCGAATACCTCCTTCTGAGTCCTGCAGAAATGCCCCATCAGATCCACAAAGAGCTTCGATGCTCTGTTTCCGATTTTCCCCATACGTTCCACCACTGACGGATAGCACAGGGCCTTTCTCGTCACGTCAAGCCCCATCATCGTAATCGGGCGTCCTGCCGTAAAGCACACGTAGGCTGCATCTGCATCTGCGATGATATTAAACTCTGCAGCGGGAGTCACATTTCCGTTTGTGTAGGCTCCACCCATCAGGACAATCCTCTTAATCTTCGGTACAATCCGTGGCTCCATCCGGATTGCCATGCCCAGGTTCGTCATCGGCCCCGTGGTCACCATGGTAATATCCCCGTCTGACTCCATCAGCGTCCTTATGATAAAGGAGACTGCATGCTCCTTTTCCACGCTCCTTGTAAGCGGCGCAAATACCGGACCGTCAAGTCCTGTTTCTCCGTGAATGTCTCCGGCTGTCATCTTCTCCCGGATCATGGGCTGACCGCATCCTGCATACACAGGTACGTCAAGTCCCAGACACTGAACCACATTCAGCGCATTGATCTGGGTCTTTTCCAGAGTCTGATTTCCCGCTACCACCGTAATTCCGAGAAGGTCAATCGCAGGGCTCTTGCCCGCCATCAGAATTGCCACTGCATCATCGTGCCCCGGATCACAGTCCAGAATAATTTTTGTCTTCTCCCTCTCCATCTCTTCTCCTCCATCATTTCTCTCTGTATTCCGCTTTTATGTAGCCTGTCCCGGCTGCCTATCTTGTGAGCAGCGCCGACTCTCTCTTTCTGGCCGCCTTCATCTTCAGCGCCATGGACACTGCCAGCACCAGCACAGTCACCAGATACGGCATCATCAGCACAAACTGGGCCGGAAAGCCATAAGCCTGAAGTCTGGCCCCGATAGAATCGGAAAAGCCGAAAAGCAGACAGCCGATGGCTGTAAACACCGGGTTCGCTCCGCCGAAGTACATGGCGGCTACACCCATAAAACCGCGGTTATTAGTCATATTCTCTACAAACTGTGTGCTGTACCCCAAAGAGAGGTGTGCGCCTGCCAGACCTCCGATGAGACCCGAAATCAGCATGGCCTGATATTTCACCGCATTGACGCGGATTCCGGCCGTCTGGGCTGCCATGGGGAACTGCCCCACCGCTCTCAGCCTCAGTCCCCAAACTGTCTTGTAAAACAGAAACTGCAGAATAATAATGAACAAAATCACAAACCACTCTGTAAAGCACCAGTCATTTAAGAGCTCGCCGAGTACCGGCACGTCCTCCAGAAAGGCAAAGTGAACTCTCGGAATCGGGACAATATCCGGGTTTGAGAAAGTTCCGTTTGTCTTAAACAGCACCTGCATCAGAAACTTTGTCATGGCGATAGCCAGAAGGTTAATGCCCATGCCGATAGCGCAGATTTCTGAATTATACTTAATGTGGCCTACAGCCATGATCATGGCGATGACAGCACCTCCGGCCATCGCTGCCAGGACGCCTGCGATCCAGCTTCCTGTAAAGAAGCTGACTGCCACAGCTGTGAAGGCTCCCACCAGCATGATTCCTTCTGTTCCGATATTTAGAATATTCGCCTGCTGGGTGATCGCCGCGCAGAGAGCTGCGTAAATAATCGGCGTGGACGCCCGGAATGTAGCATATATAAGGGACACATTAAAGATCTTTCCAAGATTTTCAAAAAGCTCCATTATTTCCTTCCCCCTTCCTTCTCTGCGCCGCCTGCGGACTGTGTTCCGTCTAAGCCTTCCCCGCTCTGTGCCTGCGCTTTCTGAACTGCCCTCAGCTTTCTCCTTCCGTTAAACTGGAACAATAGCTCCATAGTTGCCACGATAATAAAAATGGCTGAGATGGTGTCTACAATGGACTTGGGAACTCCCGTAGACTGCTGCATCGCCATGGCTCCTGCCTTCAGCGCAGCTAAGAAGAAGGCCAGAAACGGGGTAAAGATCATGTTGGATTTGACAATCAGGGCAGCCAGCATTCCGTTGGTTCCCAGATCCTTTGCAAAGTTGTCCAGATAGTAGCCGTGAACGCCTAAAACTTCGATACATCCGGCAATTCCGCCCAGCATTCCAGACAGAAGCATCGCATTAATAAATACCTTCTTGGAGTCAATTCCCACATAATCCGCATGGTATGGATTCGTGCCGACTGTACGGATTTTATATCCCCACTTTGTCTTGTAAAGCATCAGGATGACAAGCACCACCACGCCGGCTGCGATGAACACACCTGCATTGGCGGAAGAGGGTTTTATGATCCTCGGCAGAGTCACAAGCACAGGCTCTGACTGAGGATTGGCAGTCCCCGCGCTCATGGGGCCGCTAACCAGGTAGGAGCCGATATAGAGAGCCACCGTGTTCATTAGAATCGTCACGCACACTTCGGACACGTTGTAGTAAGCCTTAAGAACCGCCGGAATGAAAGCCCAGGCCGCAGCCACAGCCATAGCTCCCAGAAAGCAGGCCAGAAGCAGAAGGGGCTTTGGCAGAAAACCGCAGTTGACTCCAATCCAGGCAGCCGCGATTCCTCCCAGACACACTTCCCCCTCCACTCCTACGTTAAATGCTCCCGCTTTGGCCGCTACTGCAAAAGCGATGGAGGTCAGAAGAAGAGGTGTAAAGCCTGCAATCGTCGTTCCGAATCCCAGCTTTGTGCCGAATGCTCCCTTAAAGACAGCCCCGTAAGCCGAGAGCGGATTCTCGCCGATGGCAAGGATAAACACTGCTCCTATGGCCAGCGCCAGCAGAAGCGTCAGTAAAATTTTTCTTAAACCCTTTAGATACTGGCTCATTCCTCATCGCCCCCCTCTCTCTTTTCTCCGCCCATCATCAGAAGACCCAGATTATTTTCATTGGCCTCTCCGGCCTCCAGCTCACCTGTTATTTTTCCTTCATGAATAACAATGATCCTGTCTGACAGAGAGATAATCTCCTCCAGCTCTGCAGATATCAGTAGAACTCCGGCTCCCTGTTTTTTCGCCTGCTCCAGCGTATTTCTGATAGACTCAATGGCTCCGATATCCACGCCTCTCGTTGGCTGGGAGGCTACCAGAAGCGTTTTGTGCATGGAAACCTCTCTGGCCACCACAACCTTCTGGGCATTTCCTCCGGATAGGGAGGATGTGGGCAGCTTATAATCAGCAGGGCGGATATCAAACTGCTCTGTCATCTCCCCGGCATATTTTTCCTGGGCTGCCCGGTTCATGAGGATTCCCTTTGTAAACGGCGGCCGGTCAATTTCCACGGCAATCAGATTGTTTTCAATGCTCATCTCCCGGTTCAGGCCTCTCTTATTCCGATCCTCCGGGATATGTGCCAGCCCTGCCTCCCTGACCTTCCTGGGAGAGCGGTTTGTAATGTTCACGCCGTTCAATATGACGCTTCCCTTTTCCACCCGCCTGAGTCCTGTGATGGCTTCAATCAGCTCAGACTGGCCGTTTCCGTCGATTCCTGCAATTCCCACGATCTCCCCTTCATTGACATGAAGGGACATTCCACGGATCTTGGAGGACTCCTTCTGGCTGGGAATCCAAACATCCTTCACATCGAGGATTCTGTTTCCCGCTTTTCCATAGCTCTTGTCGATATTTAAGAATACCTCTCTTCCGATCATGCTCTTCGTCAGGGACAGAGGCGTAGTTTCCTCCTTGTAGACAGTCCCCATGTAGGTTCCCTGTCTCATCACGGAAATGCGGTCCGAGATCTCCATTACCTCATTAAGCTTATGAGAAATAAATACCAGGGACTTGCCCTCTTTTTTCAGATTAAAAAGAATCTCAAACAGCTTCTTTGTCTCCTGAGGTGTCAGAACGGCCGTGGGCTCATCCAGGATTATAATATCAGCCCCCCGCATCAGTGTCTTGATAATCTCTACTCTCTGGGCCTCTCCCACAGAAATCTGGCTTACTTTCTTGTCCAGCTGAATCTCCATGTTGTACTGGTCAATATAATGCCGGATCTCCTTCCTGGCCCTGTCAAAATCAATAGTGATCCCTTTTTTCGGCTCAAAGCCCAGAATCACGTTTTCAAGCACTGTCAGGTCATTGACCAGCATAAATTCCTGGTGAACCATTCCCACGCCTCTGGCGATAGCCATGCTGGGAGTCAGTTTTGAGATCCGTTCTCCCTTTATGATAAATTCGCCGCTGTCGATGGGGTACATTCCATAGAGCAGCTTCATCATTGTCGATTTTCCGGCTCCGTTTTCCCCGATCAGCGAGTGGATCTCTCCTTTTTCCAGGGTGAATTCTCCCTGCCTTACCGCACGCACCTCGCCGAATGACTTCGAGATGCCCCTCATCTCTACTACATACTCGCTCATTGTTTCCTCCGTCTCTTCTCCCACAAGACAGAAGGAGCGCCGCCTGTGACGCGAAGCCTGCGGCTCCCAATCAAATCCTGCGGCACTCCTTCCCTAAACGCCTCTGACAGCGCCCTGTGCTGTACGTCTCATCCCGCTTCGTCCCGGAGACCGGCCCGGCGTTTCATGCCGGAGCCGGATTCTCCTGCAATCAGTGTCCGTACCTTACTGCTGCGGACCAAAGCCTTCGTAGTTTTCAACAACGATTTCGCCGGAAATGATCTGCTCCTCCAGCTCCTCGCACTTATCCACAATATCCTGTGGGAACTGATCTCCCAGAGCTTCCTTCATGACGGAAAAATCGGTCAGGCTGACTCCGCCCTCACTCAGGCTTAAATACTGGGTCGTTCCGCCCTCAAAGGTTCCCTCCACAACAGACTGGATTACCAGGTAGCATGCGTTGTCAACTCTCTTAACCATAGAAGTGAGGATATGTCCCGGCTGATCGGCATCCTGGTTTAAGTCAACGCCGATAGCATATTTTCCTGCTTCCTTCGCCGCCTCAAGGACACCTGGGCCTGTACCGGAAGCCACGTTCATGACAATGTCTGCACCCTGCTCATACTGCGCAAGCGTAAGCTCCTTTCCCTTTAATGGGTCCGTCCAGGTTCCCGCAAAGGCCTGAAGAATCGTAATATCCGGATCGATATATTTGGCTCCCTGTTCGTAGCCTGTATAGAAGTCATGGAGAACCGGAATGTCCATTCCTCCTACCCATCCGATAATATGCTCCTCATTGACACCTTCAATGTCGGTCTTCTGAGTAAACATGGCAGCCGCTGCTCCCGCCAGGAAAGAGCCCTGGTTCTGCGCAAAGCTGATGGACTCCACATTCGGCAGATCCACTGTGGTGTCAATAACTGCAAACTTCGTATCCGGGTAGTCCGGCGCATGCTTTGTCACATAATCTGCAATATTGGAGGAGGCTCCGATAATCAGATCATAGCCCTCCTCACAGGCTGCCACCAGGTTGGCCTCCCACTCCTGAGCGGTAGTTCCTTCCAGAGATTTAAGCTCAATGCCGAAATCCTCCACTGCCCTCTGAGCACCCATATTGCAGGAATCATTGTAGGATTTAT
The DNA here is from genome assembly GCF_003480545.1 of Clostridium sp. AM29-11AC. Lineage (NCBI taxonomy): Bacteria > Bacillati > Bacillota > Clostridia > Eubacteriales > Clostridiaceae > Clostridium > Clostridium sp. AM29-11AC. The sequence goes on along the minus strand of NZ_QUJI01000008.1, from coordinate 108,394 downwards.
CACCAAGATTTCCTGTATACACAATGCAGACGCGGACAGCGTCCTCCCCTGAAGCCTCCTTCTCCCCCTGTGCTCCGGCGGCCTCGCTCTGAGCCTCACCTGCGTTTTCCGTTTCCCCACCATTTCCCGATGAACCACAGCCTGCAAGGCTTACACACATAAGCCCGGCCATCAGCATACACAACGCTCTCTTCTTCATTTGTTCTCCTCCTCCGTTAAAAATACAGTCTGTTTACTGAAACACCTTTCCCCTTTGGTGGGAAAGCCGACGCGGAAAATTAAGAAACTATTTTCCTATATTATTTTCCTGTTGGTCAAATCATACATCAAAAAATTACTGTTGTCAACTTTTTTTATAAATTTTATACATATTTTTATTTGCTACCCCCGCCCCCTATATTATATGATTTGCACAATATTCTCAAATCCGCACTCCCTCTTGTATTTCTTTTCGGCAAAAGGTATAATTTTCCTGTATCTCCCCGCTCCTCTTCCATTTCAGCACAGATAAAGGAGAACTCACATATGAATATCAAAGATATTGCCCGTCTGTCCGGCGTTTCTGTTTCTACCGTGTCCAAGGTCATGAACCGCAAGGATGCCAGCATCAGCCAGGAAACCAGGGAGAAGGTCTTAAGAACAGCCAGAGAATATAATTACACTCCCTACGCATCAGTTATCTCCCCGGCCGGAAAAACCTTTCTCATCGGAGTTCTATTCCGCTCCTCTTCCACAGTCCGCACTACCTTAAACGGGATTCTGGAACAGGCCAGAGAGCTGGGCTACGGAATTCTGATCGCAGATTCCGGCTCCAATCCGGAAGGTGAACTGAAGGCTCTGGCATCCTTCTGCAAGAACCGGGTGGACGGCGTTTTATGGGAAGCAGCCGGTGAAGAAAGCCAAAAAAATACTGGTGAACTTGAGAAGGCCGGCATTCCCTACCTGTTTTTCAACAGCTCGTTTCCAGGCTCTGCCAATCTCGACTACTGCGGCCTGGGCTGGGCTGCAGCCCGCCTTCTCATTGAGCATCAGCACAGGGACATCGCCTGTCTTCTCTCTCCGGGGAACCGCACGGAAGCGTTTTTTGAGGGCTACAAAAAATGCCTGTTTGACCATCAGCTTCCCTTCCGGGAGGAGCTGATCTTTGACAGCATTACCCCCTCTCTTCTTCACAGGTTGGCAGGGCATGGAGCGACGGCCATTCTCTGTTCCCACTATGCCTCTGCCATGGAGCTGTATGAGAGAAGTTTGATTCTGCACTGCAGGACGCCGGAGTATTTTTCCCTCCTGTCTCTGCGGGACGACGCAAGGCCGGAAACGCCGTTTCCTGACATTTCCGCCTTTATCATTCCCCACCTTCAGTTCGGACGCTACCTTTGCCGGCAGATTGTGGATATGACTGAGGGAAAAACTCAGCACGGACAGGAGGCTTCCGGACAGAGTCAGGCGGCCTCCTCCCCATTTTCCTGGACACCTGAGCCTGACAGTCTGGCAACGATGGGTCTGCCCTTCACCATGCGCGCCAAAAAGCTGGCCGTGGTTGGAAGCAGCAACGTGGACATCTATCTGAAAGTCCCCCAGCTGCCCTCCTCCGGCCGGGCAGTGCGCACCTCCCTCACGTCCCAGTATCCAGGAGGCAAGGGGACGAACGAGGCCATCGGAGCAGCAAAGCTGGGCTGCCGTGTGTCTCTAATCACTGCAGTCGGAAATGATCCGGAGGCGGATCTCGTCTGCGAGGCCCTTCACGAATATGCCATCGATGCCAGCGCAGTCCACCGGAGCAGCTCCCTTCCAACCGGGCGGGCCTACATCTTTGTGGAGCCGGGCGGCGATTCCACGATCACGATCCTGTCCGGCGCCAACGATTTTTTAAGTCCGGAGGATCTGCAAAACAGCAGCTTCCTGTTTCAGGATGCCGCCTACACTCTGATCAATACAGAGATCCCCATGGAAACCGTGGCTGAGGCCTGCCGCCTTACAAAGGCCTGCGGCGGAAAGACAATCTTAAAGCCTGCGGCCTGCGGTGCTCTGGCACCGGAGCTTTTGAAGGACATTGACATTCTGATCCCAAACCGCGGGGAGCTTTGGGAAATCTGCCCTGAGGGCAGTACTCTGGAGGACAAAGCAAGACTCCTTCTCTCATCCGGAGTGGGCACGGTCATCGTCACCCTAGGCGCAAAAGGCTGCCTGTTATGTACTCCCGACGGCATCGAGTCCTTCCCGGCAGCCGACTTTCCGGCCATCGACAATACAGGCGCCGGAGATGCCTTCATCAGTGCCCTGGCCTCCTATCTTCTCTATGGCTGTGATCTGAGAAGTGCGATCCGCATCGCCGGCTACGCTGCCGGTTTCTCCATCACCCGGGAGGGCGTGGTGCCGGCCCTGATCGACAAAAACACTCTGGAAGCCTACCTGCAGCAGAGGGAACCGGGGCTGCTGGGCATCGGAAATGAGGAGTGACCATCTTCTCACCGGCAGACAGGGGCTTTTGTCTTGCGGGAAATCCGGCTGACTTCCTGTAAGACAAAAAGGATGTATGTTCCGACCCGATCCGTCCGGAACATACATCCTTTGTTGTTTGATACTATTTCTTTTTTCACCGCCTTATACCTCTCTGATTCTCAGGCACATCTTCAGAGACCCAGATCTGTTCAGCGCCGTTCTTCCTTTTCCAGAGAGCCTAAAAGCTCCAGCTTCACCTTCCTCATCTGTCCTCTGTACAGCACAAGCCCAAGCAGGGCAGCTAAAATCTCAGCTGCCGGGAAAGCGATCCACACGCCAGTCACGCCCATGGTTTCGGCAAGGAGAAAGGCGAGAGGCGGGATCACAACCAGCTGTCTGACCAGGGACACTGCCAGAGAGTGAAGACCTCTCCCAATCGCCTCAAAGCATCCTGAAAACACGGTGCCTGCCGCCGAGAATATAAAGCCAAGGCTGATGATTCTCAGACAGGACATTCCCATCTCCATCATCTCCCCTTCAGCTCCAAACATCATCATGATGTAGTCCGGCACTGCCAGAAAGAGCAGAGTTCCAGCTGCCAGAATCGCTCCGCAGGAGATCATGCTGCACCTGACGGTCTCCCGCATCCGGTCCAGATGCCCCGCCCCGTAATTGTAGCTGATAATAGGGCGCATTCCCTGGATAATTCCGTTTTCCGGCATATAGACAAAGCTCTGAAGCTTAAAGTAAAGGCCGAACACTGCCACAGCCACAGAAGAAAGCCCTACCAGAAGGGAATTCAGAATGCCTACCAGCAGGGACGGCAGCGAGAGCATGATGCAGGAAGGAATCCCGATGGAGTAGATCCGAAAGAATATCCTTCTGTCAAAATGAAAGGCCCGAAAGCTCACTCTGATGTTTTTTTCCTTCAGGTTAAACAGAGTCACCGCCAGAATACAGGCCAGTATCTGGCCTGCCACGGTGGCTGCTGCCGCTCCGGTCACCCCCATGGCGGGAAATCCGAACAGCCCGAAAATCATAATCGGGTCCAGAATGATATTAATCAGCGCGCCCACTCCCTGCAGGATCATAGGCATTACCATGTTTCCGGTGGCCTGGAACATTTTCTCAATGTAGATATGGAAAAGGCTTCCAAAGGAAAAGCATACCACAATATAGGTGTAGCTGCAGCCCATGGAGAAAATTTCCGGATCATCTGTAAATAGCCTAAGGAAGGGCTCCGTCAGAAATACTCCAACAAGGATGAAAAGAATGCAGTGGAGGGCCGTCCCGAGGGCTCCGTGGGCCGCCGTCTGGTTGGTCTCCTCCTGCCTCTTGGCCCCCAGGCTCCTGGCGATGCAGGCATTGATCCCCACACCGTATCCCACCGCCACGGCTATGATCAGGTTCTGAAGGGGATAGGCCAGGGACACCGCCGTCAGGGCCTTGTCACTGATTCTCGCCACAAAAATGCTGTCCACAATATTGTAGAGGGACTGGATCAGCATGGAAATCATAGGCGGGACAGACATGGACATTAAAAGCGGGAACACCGGCCGGCTGCCCATGGTATTTTCTCTTTCTTCCATTAATCAGTCAGCTCCTTTCTGTCAAAAAAAGAGGCTATGACTCCCTGTTTAAAAATCAGAAACAGGAAAATCTATAGCCTCCGGCAGTCATATTCTTTTAAAAGTTAATCCAGCAGATTTTACCAGATTTATGCCTCTTTGTCAAATCCTTTCAGGCGAATATAAGTCTTCACCAGCTCTGCGGTCTGGTCCAGATCAAAATTTGTGGTGTTGATCGTAAGATCATAGTTTTTCATATTATGCCAGTCACTTCCTGTAAAATACCTGTAGTATTCCCTCCTGGACTTCTCAATCTTCTTAATGCGGCGTTTTGCCCGATCCTCGTCAATGGCATCTACCTCCATGACCCTCTGCACTCTTCTCACCTTGTCAGCGCAGACAAAGATCCGGATCAGCCGCTCCAGATCCTCCTCCTGGTCCAGCACATACCCGGCAGCCCGGCCCACTATGATGCAGGATTCTTCCCTGGCCAGCTCCCTTATCACAGAGGACTGAAACCGAAACAGATTTTCAGGCGCGGTCACATTTCCGCTCAGCACCGGATCCTCCGTAAAGTCAAGCTTTCTCCCCACAATTCTGTGAAGCAGGTTGTTTCCCGCCTTCTCGTCCGCCAGGCGGAAGTACTCCTCACCGATGGCACTCTTTTCAGAGGTGAGCTTTAAAATTTCATCATCATAGAAATGGATTCCCAGCTCCTCTGCCAGTCTGCGGCCTACAATACGGCCTCCGCTTCCATACTCCCGCTCAATCGTAATTACAAGATTTTTATTTCCCATAATAAGCCTCCCTTCCTCTCTCGCCCTTCTCAAGAGGCGTCTTTCAAATCTTTTATTTCCAGTCAGAAATCACGAAACCGTTTCCCCCAAAGCAGGCCTGCGCTTCCAGGACCTCAGGCGGCGCTTTTCCTCTGCTCCTACGCGGTTAGATTCCAGAATTTTCTGTATTGCCTTATTGTAGGTATCGTCCTCCAGGGTATTTCCCTCTTTCAGATACTGCTCTGTCAGAGCAGGAAATTTCACATAGCAGACGGAAACTGCCCAGGCTACAGCCATTCTGGCATAGTAGCCTGGCTGCTTCACCTGATCGAGAAGCCTGAGCGTCTCCCCGATATACCTGTCGTCCACGAAATAGCTCAGAAGCATCACCGCGCCGAAACGCGCCTCGAATTCTCTCTCTGAGGTAAGATAGGGCCGGAGGAAGTTCAAAACCTCCTCCCTGTGCTTTTGGGTAAATTTCAACGCTCCGCAGAATACATCGCAGACTGCCCAGTTGTCGATTTTCCTAACGAAACTGCCGATCCTGGAAAGCTTTGTCTCCAGATCCTCCCTGAGGCCTCCGATCACAAGCCCCTGAAGCTGAAGCTCCTCGTAGGTATCGTCTGTCAGGCGTTCCAGGCAGGACAGTCCCTCCTCCCTGACAAGGCGCTTTGCAAGCTTTCTCAGCTCCGGCACTCTGACGCCCAGGATATGCTCCGTCCCGGGCAGGAGCCGGCTGTGAAATTTTCTGTATTCCTCATCGGAGAGGGCCGAAAGCTCTGCTTTTATATCCATTGTCCTGCCTCCATCCTTTCAGCGCCCGTTCTCCCCTGTGTCCGGATTTGAGTTCAGCGCTTTCTTTCACTTATCTCACTCTATTTCATCAGCTCATTGACACACACGGCCCCGTATGGGCGGATGCTCATGCGGTAGGCATTTCCCTTTCCGAGAGCTGCCTCGATATATACCACATACTCGTCCACCAGGTCATTGGGCAGCATAGCCATAATAACGCCCGCGAAGCCGCCTCCGTGAACACGGCAGGCGCCGCGCTTTTTCTCAGCGATAAACATCTCTGTGAGAGCCAGGGCAATACAGATTCCCTGCTCCTGCAGGTCTGCAGTCGTGTAGCAGTTCTGCAGCCACTTCCAGGAGGAATTGCCGGACTCTGTGATCTTTGTCAGGAAGGTGGCAAAATCACCGTTTCTCAGAGCCTCTACCTGCGCCTCCACTCTCTTGTTTTCCTCGAAGAAGTGGAAGGCTCTCATCACGGAGCGATCCCCTGCAAACTCCCTGACCTTCGCCAGGTTTTCAATCACATCCTTCTCCTCAATGTCGGCGCAGACTTCCTTTCCAAAGAATTCCGCCACCTTCTTCATCTCGTTGGGCACGGAGGAATAGTCGGCGCTCAGATCTGCATGTCCCTTTCCTGTATTTACAATAATCAGGCTGTGATCCTGGGCACCGAAATCGAAATCGATCTTCTCAACGACCGGAGCTTCCGGGTTCTTAAAATCAATCGTGATCAGGCCGCCTACCGCGCAGGCCATCTGGTCCAGAAGGCCGGATGCCTTGTTCCAGAACTTGTTCTCGGAGTATTTTCCAATGTGCGCATAGTCCACCACATTCATTTTTCCATCGTTGAAAAATGTATTGATCATGGCGCAGATTAACATTTCATAGGAGGCGGAAGAGCTGACGCCGGCTGAGCTGATAACATTGCTGGTGATAAACGCGTCAAAGCCGCCGATCTCAAACCCTCTCTCCTTAAAGCCCTGGAGAATTCCCTTTGTCAGATCAATCGTCCCGGCCATGTCCTTGCTGGGCTTTAAATCCTTTAAATTAATAATGAACTTCTGGTGGAAGGTTTCACTTAAAATCCTTACCGTGTCAGTGCCGTTCTTCGCAGCCGCTCCCACGCAGTCCAGGTTGATGCTTCCTGCCAGAACCTTTCCGTGGTTGTGATCTGTGTGGTTTCCGCTGATCTCTGTGCGTCCCGGTGAGCTGAATAAGAGAATGTCCTTATCTCCGTACTCTCTTAAAAAGCCCTCTGTCACATGGCGGTAGCGCTCTGTATTCTCGGAAGCCTGGGCCGCGCCGTAAAGCGTTTCCATCAGTTTGCCAGCTTCTGCTGTATCAAGTTTCTGCAGTGTCTCATTCACAGTCATAACTATCTCCTCCGCCTGGATGTAATCGTTTTTCTCTGAATACATCGCAAATTTTTTGTTTGTTTTTTTGCTTTCAGTATACCATTTTAGACGCTGAACCTCAATACGATATCTTCCAAAAATACGTGCAAAAATCAATACTGCAAAGTCGCCCGAAGCCCCCGGCAAGGCTGCAGCCGCCACGAATTTTTGAAGCACAGCCGCCTGCTCTGCCGTGACAGGCAGGCGGTTTGATGATATACTACTGGAATATGAAACCGGAAAGGACGTCGCAGCATGAACGAAAAAAGACGCAGATGGGGAGAAAAGCCCTACTATTCTCTTGATTTTTACCTAAAGGAAACCTTTGGACACAAGGTCTACAAGCTGGCCCTGGACGGAGGAATGACCTGTCCTAACCGGGACGGAACCCTCGGAACGGGAGGCTGCATTTTCTGCAGCGAGGGCGGTTCGGGAGATTTTGCGCAGAAGGTCGGCCCGGGTCTCAGGCAGGACGGCCCGGAGCTGACGCAGGCCGTCTTCTCACAGATCGAGCAGGCAAAGGAGCGGGTTTCGGCAAAAATAAAGGACGGGAAATATATCGCCTATTTCCAGTCCTATACAAATACCTATGCTCCCGTCTCCTATCTGGAGCGGCTGTTCTCTGCCGCCCTGTCCCATCCGGATGTGGAGGCCCTCTCCATAGGGACACGGCCGGATTGTCTCTCCGGGGAGACAGTCGCCCTTCTCTCACGGCTGAATCAAATCAAGCCGGTGTGGGTGGAGCTGGGGCTGCAGACCATCCACGAAAAAACTGCCCGCCTCATCCGCCGGGGCTATGAGCTTCCCTGTTTTTTGGACGCCTTTGAGAGGCTCAAGACAGCCGGGCTCTCCGTCATCGTCCATGTGATACTGGGACTTCCCGGAGAGAGCCGAAGCGATATGCTGGAAACAGTCCGCTTTCTCGGAAGCCTCCGCGCCGGAGGGCTGCAGACTCCGTCGCTTCCTGCAGGCTCTGCCCTGAGCGCTGAAGCGCCGGGAACCGATCACATCGACGGCATCAAGCTGCAGCTCCTCCACATACTGAAGGGCACGGAGCTGGCCCGTCTCTATGAGAGAGAGCCCTTTCCTGTCATGGAGCCGGAGGAATACGTTTCCCTGATCGCAGACTGCATCCGTCTTCTGCCCCAGGATATCGTCATTCACCGGATCAGCGGCGACGGGCCCAAACGCCTCCTCATTGCCCCTGAGTGGAGCGCAAACAAGCGTTTTGTCTTAAACTCCATCGCCAGGGCTCTGCGGGAGACCGGCGCCTATCAGGGCGAGTGGGTCTGAATGACCGTGCCGTCTTTGTCCACAGCTATATCAAAGGAAATCTCTTCCATATATTGATAAAAGGCCTGCCTCTCCCCCTCATCTGTCAGAGTTCTCGTATACCCGGCAGAGGAGGTTCCCGGAAGCATGGACAGGGACGGTTCTCCCTCCGGAGGCACTGTGACGGAAAGCAGCATGGTCTTTGGAATACTGCTTCCAAATATAAAATTTCCCAGGCTGTATACAATGGGTTTTCCCTTATAGTATTCAATTCCCTGCAGCACATGGGGATGGCTTCCAATTACCAGATCCGCTCCCGCATCAATATACTGCTGCCCCAGCGTTCTCTGATAGCTCTCCGGCTTTGTACTTTTCTCAATTCCCCAGTGTACATATACGGTCAGAAAATCGCAGATCTCCTTCGCCTTTTTTATCTCCTCCAGCAGCACGGTGGAGTCATAGGCCGTCAGCATGCCTGCATGTTCCTCCCCTGCCGCCCAATATCCTTTGGGAAATACGCGGGAGGCTGCCAGAAAGCCGAATTTCTTTCCTCCCGCCTCAATCACCTCCAGCTTTTTCGCCGCATCCAGGTCCTCTCCCGCACCTACGTGAAAGATTCCGGCGCTGTCCAGCACGCGGCAGGTATCGAGAAGCGCCTCCTCCCCGTAATCCAGAGCATGGTTGTTGGCCAGCGCCACAATATCAGGGCCTATGGCCTGCAGGACAGATACCTTATCCTCCGGAAGCCGGAAGGTAAACTGCTTGTCCGTCTCGGGAGTGCCCCTGTTGCTGAAGGGAAACTCCTGATTGGCCATAAAAATATCGGCCTGCCCAATTTCCTGCCTGAAGCCGTCATCCAGGATCCCTTCGAGTCCGCCTCCTCTCTGCCAGGCGTTCAGCACGTGATCTGACAGATAAATATCTCCGCCGAAGAGGAGCTTCACCGAACGGCTGCCTGATGCCTCACCGTCCATGGCCTGCTCCTCCGGATTCCGGCCTCCCGGACCGGCCGTATCCGCTCCTTCCTCTGTATTAATCTGCAGGATTGGACGGGATATGTCCTCCTTCTCTGCCTCCAGTTCTTCCTCCGCTTCTGTCCCTGCCGCATGTTCCCGGTATACAGGGTTTCCCGTTCTTTCCTTTAAAATCTGCTTGACTCCAAGCAGCAGCAAAAGCGCTGTCAGGAACAAGCCTGCCAAAATCAGGAGCCAGGCATGTGATCGTCTCCTCATCTTTGTCTGTTTCCTTTCCATTTACAATGTCAGGACGATGCCTCCGTCCCCTGCATAGACAGTAGAAACTCCGGCCGTGTCCGTGATGACTACTTCTTTAAACTGTGCCCTGCCGCAGAGAAGGTCTCTCACATACTCTGCCCTCTCCCTGTTGTTGCAGTGGGCGATCACCAGACGCCTGTCCTCTGTCCTGCCTGCCTGCTTCAGAGCCAGATCCGCCATGCGGCCCAGAGCGCGGTTTATCCCCCTCGCCTGTTCCAGCTTGACGATCACTCCTCTGTCGCCGGCCATGATGGGCTTTATGTTCAGAGCGGTGGCAAAAAAGGCCTGAAGCCCTGAAAGTCTGCCGTTTTTTCTCAAAATGTCGAGGGATTCCAGGACAAAGTAAGTTCCCATCCGATCCCTGTACCCGACTGTCTGTTCCACCACAGAGTCAAAATCCAGTCCCGACTCACACAGTTTTCGTATCTGCAGGGCTATGCTAAGCTCTCCGGCGGAGGCAGACAGGGAATCAATCACGGCAATCCGTTTTCCCCCACTCTCTCCATCTGCCCCATGCTCCTCCTCATAAAGCTGTTTTGCCAGACAGGCGGAATTATAACTGCCGCTCAGATGGTGGGAGAGAGTGACTACAAAAATCCATTCCGCCTCCCCCTCAAACTGCTCCCTGAAATCCTCCGGAGACGGGCAGGCAGTCTTCGGGCACTCCTTTGCCTGCCTTACCAGCTCCAGAAAGTTTTTCTGGTCAAAGGTTTCATCATCGCGAATCTGACGGCTGTCTACCTGCAGTGTAAGGGGAACCGTGTGAAAATGCGGATCTCTCTTAAGCTCTTCCGTCAGGTCCATGCAGCTGTCCCCAATAATTTTGTATGTCATAGGCTTCCTCCTGAAACTGTATTCTCTATATAATGTGGTATTTATTACTATTTATTATAGTAATCACATTACATAAAGTCAAGAATGGACGGTGCAGAAAACAGTTCCGTCTGCCCGGGCTTCTGCGGCACTGGCTGCCCGTTACAGAATGTACTGAAGCGTTTCCCATATGCAGTACAGATACATGAGGATCATTCCGGGATTCAGGTAAACTGCCCGATAAAGGGCGCCTCCCCCAATCCCGTCCGGAACACTCCCCTTCCTGTATACTGCCTTATTCCATTTCAGGATCAAAATAACCACAGCCGCAATCATAAATACGAAGACGGAAAGACCAAACAGCGTCAGTAGGCCGTATCCTGCGTACACGGAAAGGGAGCTTCCTTCTCCTGTCCATTTCGTGAGCAGAGAGGCCAGAACTGAATAACTGTTCACAATCATATGAATCAGAATGCAGTGCACAATTCTTCCTGTCTTTACAGCTGCATACCCCAGAACCAGTCCGATTATGGTGGCGAAGATCGTCTGACTTATATTTCCATGCATCAGGCCAAACAGCAGCGCAGTGAACACGATGGCTCTCTGCTCTCCCAGAAAGCGGACCCTGTTTAAAAGCATCTTCCTGAAAATCCATTCTTCAACGAGGGGCGCCATTACCGTAATCATGAGAATATTGGGCCAGCTCAGCATATTCAACATCTGGTTCACCGGGTTCATTTCAAATAGCGACTTTCCTGTAGCGGCAGAAATCAGCATATTAATCAGATTTCCCGCAAAGCTCCCGATATAGCCAAGTCCCATGGCAAGCACCAGAAGCATCAGAAATTTCCCGGCTCTCATTTTCATTTTCAGAGACTTTTCTTCTGGAAAAGGCTTCAGAAACCGTGCTGCCAGCGGAAGGGATACCAGATACCCGCAGAGGGACGATAACGCAATGGCCGCCCCTCGGTCAATCAGAAAATGTACCGCCTCCTGTCCTGCACTGCTTCCGGAAGCGGCCATCAAGGCCACAAGCTGCTTCCAGGCAAAAGAGGATATGTAGGAGAAAGCTATGATTATAATGAGGGCGAAGCCAAGACGTGAGCACTGCTTTCTCACAGAGCCAAGATATCTGCCCGGTGTGCCCATCCCGCCGTTCTCCCGGCTTTCCCTCTGTACTCTCTCCTGCTCCTCGTTCATTCCTGTGTATTCCATAAGCATGATTTCCTTTCTTCGGTATATCCATTTCAGAGACTGACAAAATGGTTTCCAATATTTTACCATAAAATCTGCTTTCTGTGTGGCGGTTTAAGGGTTTTTAATATTTTGTAATATATCTGCCGGACAGTATTCCTCCACCTTCTATAAGCGTACCTTCTGTTTTCGCGGCAGTTTTTATAAAGTTCAGCAGGCAGGAGCCTTTAGGCGGCCTTCATAAATCTGTAAGAAGCCATCCTCAGCCGCAGCCCCCTTTTCTGCAGGCGGCCGCAGTGTTCTTTTTCCGTGATTCCGGAGATTCCGGAAATAAAGACAGAGGCTGCAGCCTGTATGGAGCCCAGGAAAATGTCCGTTACCGTATCCGCGCCCTCAGCCCGTCTATTTTCACTCCTCTGTCAATTCCTATCAGCTTCTGATTTTTCCCTGCACTCACCTTGACCCTTGTCCAGATCATTTTCTGAAGAAGCGGTTCATAGACGTAAACCTCTACCTCCTGGCCCGGCTTCAGCCCGGCATCATTCAGGCTGATAGAACCATCTGCCTCTGTTTTCAGGCTGCCCTCCTCTGACACCTCTCTGTCCAGGTAGCCGATCAGCTCACTGACCCGCGTGATTTTGTCAAAGAGCTCCCAGACTACCTCGGAGCGCAGATAGCTGTCTGCATCCTGCTCCCCATTCAGGATAATCTGCCATCCTGCTGTGCCATACTGCTCCATAAAACATTTTATTTCTCTCTGTACCGGCTCAAGCGCCCCCAGAAGTTTCCTTTCCTTCATTCCCCGTTCCCCTTTCCCAGCAGTTTCCGAACTCGGAAACTTATTTATTTTCTATCTTAATGAGATAATACAATTATTGCAAGCTACAGATGAGTTTTGTGAGGACATTTTTATGATTGTCTATGATAAATTGTGGATTGCCCTCAAGGACAAGGGTATATCTCAGAACCGGCTATATAAATATTATAATATCAGCAGAGCTCAGATATACCGATTAAAACATAATCAGGTCGTATATACCAGTACGCTGGATATGCTGTGCAATATCCTTCAGTGCTCTGACATCTCAGATATTGCCACATTTATCCCTGATCGTCCTGGTGAGCCGGAAAATGAGTTTTCTCCGGCTGAGCCCCACACAGAATCGGAAGGTACAGAAAAATAAAACCGCCTTTGGTTTCGCACCAAAGACGGTTTTATTTTTCTGTACTCTCATCTGCCTCTGCTCTTACTGTCCGCTCTTTTTTCCGCTTTTTTCATAGAGATGACACGCTACCAAATGGCCTTCCTCCACCTCAAGAAGCTCTGGCCGTTCCCTTCTGCACCTGTCTGCTGCAAAACGGCATCGGCCTGCAAAGCGGCAGCCGGGAGGAGGGTCAATGGGACTTGGTATCTCTCCTGTCAAACGGATTCTCTCCTTCTCCTCCTCCACCTTCGGATCCGGAATGGGGATCGCGGACAGCAGCGCCTTCGTGTACGGGTGCAGCGGATTTTTGTAAAGAGACTCAGAGCTGGTGAGCTCTGCCACCGTTCCCAGGTACATGACTGCCACCCGGTCGGAAATGTGGCGCACCATAGCCAGATCATGGGCGATAAACAGGTAGGTAAGGCCCTTCTCTCTCTGAAGCCGCATAAGCAGGTTTACAATCTGTGCCTGGATGGATACGTCCAGAGCGGAGATCGGTTCATCGCAGACGATAAGCTCCGGATCCACGGCGAGAGCTCTGGCAATCCCGATCCTCTGCCTCTGTCCTCCCGAAAATTCGTGGACAAAGCGGGCGGCGTGTTCCACATTCAGCCCCACAGTGAGGAGAAGCTCCTTTACTCTCTGCCTCTCCTCCTCCCTGCTTCTGCACAGCTTATGGGCTCTCAAGCCCTCAGCAATAATGTCATGTACCTTCATCTTCGGATCCAGAGAGGAGTAGGGATCCTGGAAAATAATCTGTACCTCCTTCGTAAATGCCTTCTTTGCGGCCCCTCTTAGCTCATGGACATTCTTTCCCCGGTAGAGAACCTGGCCCTCCGTCCTGTCATAGATGCCGATGCAGGTTCTGGCGCAGGTAGTCTTGCCGCAGCCGGACTCACCTACAATTCCGAGAGTCTCGCCCCGGTTCAATGAAAATGTCACGTCGTCCACAGCTTTTAAGGTTTTCTTTCCTGACTGGAAGTATTTTTTCAGATGGCTGACCTCCAGTATTTTCTCTGCGTGTTCCTTCTGTTCCATGCTTTCACCTTTCTTAATCTAACCCTTCCCCTGTAATTTCATTTTGCAGCCCCTGCCATGGGGTGATAAAGCCAGCACCTGGCCGTATGGCCTGGCTCAAACTCATAGAGAGGAGGCTCCTGCTCTGTACAGATTTTCATACAGTTCTGGCAGCGGGTGCCAAAGGCACAGCCTGGCGGCGGGCAGAGCATACTGGGCGGAGCACCTTCAATAGACTCTAATTCCTGCCCGTTCTCCAGATCAAGCCTCGGAACCGCCCGTAGAAGTGCCCTGGTATAGGGATGTCTGGCGCTGTAGAAAATATCTGCGCTGCTGCCGGTCTCTACCACCTTTCCCGCATACATGACAACGATCTTTTTTGCAATATTTGCCACAATTCCCAGATCGTGGGTGATCATAATGACCGCCATCCCCGTCTCTTTCTGGATCTGTTTGAGGAGTTCTATAATTTCTGCCTGAATCGTCACGTCCAGAGCCGTGGTGGGCTCGTCGGCGATGAGAAGCCTCGGCTGACAGGCCAGAGCGATGGCTATCATCGCCCTCTGCCTCATTCCTCCGGAAAATTCGTGAGGATACTGCCTTACCCTCCTTCCCGCCTCCGGGATTCCCACCTGCTCCAGGAGCCGCACTGCCTCGCGCCGCGCCTCCTCCCTGGTCATATCTGTGTGAACCAGCAGCTTCTCCACAATCTGGCGCCCTACGGTGAGGGTGGGGTTTAAGGCCGCCAGTGCATCCTGAAAGACGATGGCGCAGTCCTTCCCCCGGTACTCCCTCCACTGCTTTGCCGTCTGCTCCAGTATATTTTTTCCATCAAAAATGATCTCGCTTCCCGCCTTGATCTCTCCCTGAGGCGGCCGGATCAGCCCCATAACTGCCTTTGCCGCCACGGACTTTCCGCAGCCGGATTCGCCTACAATGGCCACCGGTTCGCCCTCCTCCACGGAAAACGACACTCCCCGCACAGCCTGCACCTCCCCGGCGTAGCTGCAAAAGGAAATTCTCAGATCCTTTACCTCCAGAAGTTTTCCCATAAAGCCACCTCCTATTTATGCAGACGCGGATCCAGGGCATACTGAAGCGCGTCTCCCAGAATATTCAGACAAAGAACTGTCAGAAGAATAAACAGTCCCGGAACCAGTGCCAGCAGCGGATCATACAGAATATACTGCTGTGCGTTCTGGAGCATGCTGCCCCAGGAGGACATGGGGAGAGCCACGCCGTATCCAAGAAAGCTTAAAGCCGACTCGTCCAGGATCGCCCCCGCAATGCTCAAAGAGGCAGCCACAATAATCTGGGCTGACATATTCGGGATAATGTGTCTCATGATGATGGCGGTATGGCCCACCCCCAGAGTTCTGGCAGCTGCCACAAAATCCCTCTCCTTCAGGGTCAGCGTCTGGGCCCTGACAATCCTCGCAACTCCGGTCCAGGAAAACAGGGCCAGCATAAACACCAGCGTCACCATATTGTTGGGGATAAAGGAAAAGATGACAATGATCATCAGAAGGCTCGGCACGGACTGAAACATATCCACAATCCGCATTAAAACCGCGTCTGTTTTCCCCCCTGCGTAGCCGCTTATGGTTCCCACCAGAGTTCCCGCCACCACTGACACAATCATGGTGGCAATACCGACTAACAGGGAAATTCTGCTGCCGTAGAGGACTCTCGTGAAGGTATCGCGCCCCAGCTCATCCGTTCCCAGCCAGTGCTTCCCGCTGGGAGGAGCCATCTTATTAAGCACATCCATGTAATCCGGATCCTGGGGCAGAAACGGGGCCGCAAGTGCTCCCGCAGCGATCAGGATAAGAATCGCCAGGCTGACAGCTGCCATCTTATTTTCCCAGAAGGCTTTTTTCAGCTGATGTCCCAGTCCTCTGCCGCAGTCCGGCGCCTTTTCCTCTCCCCCGAGCTCTGCCCGGGCAAAATCCTCCGCCCGGAGAGCTGCCTGGTTTAAGGGTGATATTAACTTCGCCATACCTTTTACCCCCTTCCCTGCTTAATTCTCGGATCTGCAAAGCCATAGAGGAGATCTGCCAGGAAGTTCCCCAAAAGCAGAATGGTGCAGGAGAACATGGTGATGCCCATAATCATCGGATAGTCCCGGTTGTTGATGGCAGACATTCCCAGGGTTCCCAGCCCCGGCCATGCGAAAACGGACTCTATGATAAAGGAACCTGTCACCAGGGTTCCCAGCCGGGAGCCGACGGTGGTGATCACCGGGAGCATACAGTTTTTAAGCACCTGGCCGTACAGAATTCCGCGTTTTGAAAGTCCCTTGGATATAGCTGTCTGTACATACTCCTCCTCCAGCTGTACAATGGTGTTGGCACGAATATAGCGGACAAAGACAGCCATGTTATTAAGGCCCAGGACAATAGCCGGCATAATCCCATGCCTGATCAGATCCCAGGCGCTGTCCACTCCGATGGTGCGCATACCGGAACTGGGAAGTATTTTGAGCTTCATGGAGAAAATAATAATCAGCATAATACCCAGCCAGAAGGCAGGCACAGAGATGCCCAGGTAGGTAAAACCGCTGATGATATGATCGGGCAGTCTGTTCTTATAGACCCCCGCCAAAAGCCCCAGAGGAATTGAAATCGCCAGTGACAGCAGAAGGGACGCTCCCATCAGCCCGGCTGTGCAGGGCAGCTTTTCCAGTATCTGGTCTAACACCGGCTGTCGGTTGCTGATGGAGATTCCCAGGTTTCCGCGGGCCGTCTTTTTTGCCCAGCTCACATACTGCTCCACCACGTTTCCGTTTAAGCCCAGGGACTCTCTCATCCGGTACATTTCCTCATCCGTCATCTTGTGTCCCGTAGCTCCCGGCGTCATGTAGATGTAGAGGGGATCTCCCGGTGCAAAGTAGATGATGGAAAAGGAAAACATGGAGACCAGAATCCATACAAAGAGCATCTGGGCCAGACGCTTTACTATAAATTGCTTCAAGGCTGTCTCTCCTTTCCTTCAGGGCCCTTATCCTATCAGGCCGTTGTTTTTATAAGCACAAAGGGCCGCCGCAAAACGGTACTCTCATACAGTCCTTTAAGGACATTCTCATATGAGCTGTTTCATTTTGCGGCAGCCCTGCAGAAAGCCCTGTTTCAGGGCCGGCTGAACCTGCATTTATTCAATAGTCAGCTTTGTGTAATCCTCAAAGATCGGAGTGCGCTTGATCGTATCCGTTCCCTTTACATTGCCTGTTGTGACAAATACATAGTTCGGATATGCTATCGGATAGCAGCTCATCTCCTCTTTTGTCTTCTCCTGAATCTCCTTGTAGATTGCGGCTCTCTCGTCCTCAGTGAACACGGAGCGGGCCTCCTGCCAGAGTCCTAAGAGCTCGTCGCTGACAGCCAGATTTACTCCCCAGGTTCCGTCATACATTCCCGCAACCACAGTATCCGGATCTCCAACTGCAGCGTAGCCGTTCAGGTAGAACTCATAATCTCCGTCTGTTCCGAACACCTTCTCAAAGAAGCCGGTGGACTCAAGAGGAATTACTTCCAGATTTATGCCCACGTTCTTGAGCTGCTGCTGGATCACCTGGGCAGATTCCTTCATATAGGCGCGCTCTGAGTTGAAATAGAGCGTCATGGTTGACCCCTCGATGCCTGTCTCGGCTACCAGCTGCTTTGCCTTCTCAATATCCTGGCTGTAGCCCTCCACGGATTCGTCATAGAAGGTTGTCATATTGCTGAGAACCGTGTTGGCCGGAACTGCCATTCCCTCGCCGTAAGCGCCGTCGATAATCTCCTGGGCGTCTAAGGCTGCGAACACTGCCTCCACTACCTTCGGATCCTGAACGGTCTCACAGAACTTATTGACTGCCAGGTAGTTGACACGTCCCTCCGGATACATAACCACCGTGTAGTTCGGATCCTCAGAATATTTTGCAACTGCCGGGGCGCTGGAAAGCTCCATCAGGTTGATCTCCCCATTCATCAGAGCAACCTCCTGGGCAGAGATATCAGATATAATCCGGAAGGTTACTGTGTCGATATCCGGCGCACCCATGTAGTAATCCTCATTCTTCTCAAGAATCAGGTACTGATCCTGCTTAAACTCTCTTAATTTATAAGGGCCGGAGCCAATGCCTGACATATTTGCCTCCGCTCCCACGATGCTCGTATTGCCTCCATACACGTGTTCCGGAATCAGAGTCAGCTCTCCGAGAAGGGCCGGGTAGGATGCGGACGCCATGGGAAGGGTAATCTTTACCGTCAGGTCATCCACCTTCTCATATTTCACTGGCTGGTCATTTAAAATTACCACGTTCGTGTTTCCTGCTCCGTTGTTTGTGTCAGCATTGACATCCATGGTAAAAATTACATCGTCTGCCGTAATCGGCTCCCCGTCATGCCACTTCAGCCCATCCTTCAGCTTCAGGGTAACGGAAGTTCCGTCCTCGGAAACCTCATAGGATTCAGCCAGGTAATACCTTGTCTCATTTACATCAATCACATAGAGCGGATCGTAGAGGGGATTTAACATAATCACGCCCTCCTTGTAGCTCTCAAGCAGCGGGTTTAAGTTGGCCACACAGCTGGCGCTGGGAATCACAAGTCCCTTCTCCTCTCCGTCAGCCTCCCTGGCGGCTTCTGTCTCTTCCTCTTCTGCTTTGGCAGCCTCAGAGCCTGTCTCCGCACCTTTTGACGAAGCTGCCGTGTCCTCTGTTTTTGCCCCGCATCCAGTCATGGCCGTCAGCGCCATAGCTGCGCACAGGGCAAAGCTCAGCAGTCTCTTTCTCATGTCGTTCCTCCATCTTTTTTCATTTTCTCTGTTCTGTCTTTTAACAGTCTATGGTGCATTATATAACCCGTCCCCCTGTGAGACAAATTCAAAAATCCCATACAGACCCGTCTTTATCGAAATATGCAATAACGCAACATAATGCGGCAGACCGGAAAAGAGGTCTGGCCAGACACGCTCCCGGCCGGCAGAAAATCCGCCTCTCACAGAAAGCGGAGTCTCCCGCGAACAAAAAGAGCAGAAGAAATCTCCTTCGGATCTCTTCTGCTCCTGTCTGCCCTGTATTTCGTTTATTTTCTATTTTGCGAGCTTTGCCATAATCTCATTGCTTCTTGCAATAAACTTTGTCATCCTCTCCGGGCTTAAGCTGCCGTGGCTTAAGAGGGCCAGGTCATAGAGCTGCTCACAGATTACCGGCGTTTCCTCTCCCTCTCCGTGCTCTAACACGTACTTAACAAGGCTGTTGTTGGCATTTAACACCAGAACCTCACCTGTGCCGCCGAACATGGACGGATCTATGCCGTACATATTGTACATCTTCATCATTTCCTGCATACGGCGGGTCTCCTCAGCCACAGTGATCATGGAGGAAACGGACTCGTTTTTCAGCTTCTCCACCTTCACCTCCAGCTTATCGTTTCCGAGGGCCCTGCGGAAGATTTCGGTCAGAGTCTTGGCCTCCTGCTCCAGAGTCTCCTTGTCCTCCTCCTTCACTTCTTCCTTGAACATCTCATTGACATCGGCGTCAATCCTCAGGAACTTCACTCCCTCGTGCTTCTGCTCCTCATGGGTGATAAACGGATTGTCGATATTGTGTGTCAGGATGACAGCGTCCAGCTTCTCCTCGCGGAACATGTTGATGTACTGGCTCTGCTCCTTCTCATCTGTCACATAGAATATCTTATTTTCATGCTTTTCCTTTGCTGCCTCCAGGTAATCCTTGAGAGTCACATACTTTCCGTCCAGGTTCTTGAAGATAATAAAGTCCTCCATCTTCTCGGCGAACTTCTCGTCTCTCAGGCAGCCATACTTGATAAACGGGCTGATGTCATCCCAGTATTTCTCATAGTTTTCTCTGTCTGTCTTGCACATGCCGGACAGCTTGTCTGCCACCTTCTTTGTGATGTAATCGGAAATCTTCTTCACAAAGCCGTCGTTCTGCAGGGCGCTTCTGGATACGTTTAACGGCAGATCCGGACAGTCGATAACGCCCTTTAAGAGCATCAGGAATTCCGGAATTACTTCCTTGATGTTGTCGGCGATAAATACCTGATTATTGTAGAGCTTGATGGTTCCCTCAATGCTCTCATACTCCATGTTGATCTTCGGGAAGTAGAGGATTCCCTTTAAGTTGAAGGGGTAGTCCATATTCAGGTGAATCCAGAACAGGGGCTCCTTAAAGTCCATAAATACTTTGCGGTAGAAGGACTTGTACTCCTCCTCTGTGCACTCATTGGGGTGCTTGTTCCAGAGCGGGTTTACATCGCTTAAGGATACCGGCCTCTTTAAAATCTTGTATTTCTCTCTGGCAGGAGAAACCTCCACAACCTCCTTGGTGCCGTCCTCTTTTTCCTTCTCCTCTGTCTTGGCCTCCTCCACGATCGTCTCTACAATCGTGTCCTTTTCATTTAACTCATCCTTCTCGATTGTCTCGTATTCCGGCTCAGCCTTCGCATTGGTCAGATAGATCGGAACCGGCATGAAGGAGCAGTATTTCTCAATGACCTCTCTGGCCCGGTATTCATTGGCAAATTCTGTGCTGTCCTCGTTTAAATAGAGGGTAATCCTTGTACCGATGCCCTCCTTGTCGCCGTCCTTCATGTCAAATTCCGTACCGCCCTCTGACTCCCAGTGAACCGGTTTTGCGTCCTTTCTGTAGGAGAGGGAATCGATAGTCACCTTGTCGGCCACCATGAAGGCAGAGTAAAAGCCAAGGCCGAAATGACCGATGATCTGATCCTCGTTTGCCTTGTCCTTATATTTGTTGAGGAAATCCTGGGCTCCGGAGAAGGCGATCTGGTTGATGTACTCGTCTACCTCATCCTCCGTCATACCCATACCGTTGTCTTCCACAACGATGGTCTTTTCCTCCGGGTTTACTGTCACCTGGATTTTAAACTCCATATCCTCCGGCTTTTCCCACTCGCCCATCATCTCCAGCTTCTTCAGCTTCGTGATAGCATCACAGCCGTTGGAGATCAGCTCTCTGTAGAAAATGTCGTGGTCGGAATAGAGCCACTTTTTAATAATCGGGAAAATATTTTCGCTGTTAATGGATAAACTGCCTGACTTTGCCATAGATAACACTCCTTTTTTCTGATTCTGTATAGTTCTGAACAGACATTCCTCTGCCTGTCTCTTCTCTCAAATTCCTTCTATATTTTAGTATTCCTTTTAGCAGATGTCAATAGAAAATCAGCACTCATTTTGATTGAGTGCTAATAATCCATATATCCCGGGTCCATTTCTTACAATTTTTTTGCCTGTCCTTCTCTTCATTGACTTTTGCCTGCGGGCTTCCTATAATGGATTTCATACGGCGTCTGGGACAGCCCTGTCTGTATCTGTTCCGCCGTTTTGTTCTTTATAACGATACTGAAAAGCGATACTGACACGCCATTTTGGAGGATCTCACATGAAATACACACCGCATTTACGGAACACAGCAAAATCCGGCGGCTCTCGCCGCCGTTCCCGCCTCTCTCTCTGCGCCGGCGTCCTGGCCCTGGCCCTGTCTGTCTCACAGACCCTGGCCTTTCCGGCTTTCGCAGGGCCGGCAGAGGAAGCCACTGTTTCTTCTGACGAGCCGTCTGTACCGGCAGCACTTGGACCGGCAGCCGATTTAAGCGCGTCCAACTATTACAACGGCCGCCTCTCTGATCCCATAGTAAAGCCTGTGGATAAATACAGCTACGAGCAGATGGAGCAGGATATAAACGCCCTGAAAAACCGCTATCCAAACCAGATGAATGTCAATGTTATGGGGCAGTCGGCAGACGGACGAAACCTGTACCACATCATCATCGGCAATCCATCCGCCTCCAAGCACATCTTATTCCAGGGAACCATACATGGGAGGGAATATATCAACGTGCCTTTGATGATGCAGCAGCTTGAATACCTTCTCGCCTACCAGAATACAGGAACCTTCCAGGGCAGAAACCTGTCCGATATGCTTGGCCAGGTAGCTGTACACTTTGTCCCCCTAGCAAACCCTGACGGCGCCTCTATCAGCCAGAACGGGGAGGGCGGCATCCGCTCCGAAGAGCTCAGGGCACAGATACAGAAAGCCTACGAGGCTGACAAGGCCGACGGCCGCACCACAGCTGACTATGATTCCTACTTAAGGCGCTGGAAGAGCAACGGCCGCGGCGTTGACTTAAACCACAACTTTGACGCAGGCTGGGATGGCCTGAACACAGTGGCTCATCCGTCCTCCACCGACTATAAGGGCGAAAGTCCCCTCTCCGAGCCTGAGTCCAGGGCATTAGCATCCCTCACGGATCAGTATCCCTTTGCCGCCTGCATCAGCTATCACGCCATGGGCCAGGTAATCTACTGGGATACGGAGAATAACCGGAAAGAGACGGCCTCCAGGGAGCTGGCAGAGCTGGTTTCTAAAAATAACGGCTACCAGATTCTAGGAAGCAAGGGCGTCGGCGGCTATAAAGACTGGATCCAGAAGAGAGAGAACGCAATCCCAGGCATTACCATTGAAGTGGGAAAATCCACCTGCCCTGTAAATTTCTCTGAGTACGAAACACTCTGGAAACAGAACCGGGCCGTTCCAGGCATTGTCATCGAGTATGTTCTCACCCATTAAAGGGTCATGGAACTCCCGGAGCAGACGCTGCCGTACTGGCACCGGCTGCTGCCTCGAAATCACATGCTGAAAAAATAAAGAAAAAACCGGACGGACCTTCCTGCAGAAGAGTCCGTCCGATTTCATTTTTGTGTCCGGGCCTAGACCTCAAAAAAGGCCAGCCCTTTCTTTTTCAGAAATTCCTTTACTGCCCCGTCCCACTCCTGTTCCAGCGAGCGGTCCAGGGTGAAGCGGCTCACAGAGGTTCCTGTGATGCAGGTGAGGGCTCTGTCCTCATAACGGATGTTCAGATAGAGCCCATTTACCTCAGAGGGGGCAAAGCCGGAGGCTCTCCCGCTCACAAACGCCTCCTTCTCACTGTCCGACAGCTGCAGCACAATGTGAAAGCTCTCCGGCAGATGCCTGCCCTTAATCAGTGAGAAGCAGAACGGGCGAAGGGCGCTCCACGCAGAAAAGTCCTCCAGCCGGCGAACCTGTGCCTCATCGCTGGAATAATAGCCGGGGCGGATTCGCCCGTCTATCTGAAAGCTGTTGAAGGTCACGATTTTTACCTCCCTGACCAGGAAATGGTCAAATGTATCTCCAATAAAAAGCTGTCTTGTAAATTCCTTTAACTCGTCTGTCTGCAGCGCTACCATTTTCATTCCTCCAAATATTTCCCCTCTGTTCATGCCAGGCTTGCTGTCAGCTTCCGGCTTACCGGCTGCTTTCGGTTTTCTGCCAGTTTCCGTTTCACGCCAGCTTTGGTCTCCCGGCTGCAAAGAGATAACACAAGTATACTATGAACAGCCCGGTCATTACAAGATGAAACCGCAGCCTGCCTGCGCCTTTCTTCTTTTCTCATTTCTTTCCGTTGCAAAAAACATCACTTTTATTTATACTCTTATGTGTGCTTTTGTCCGCTCAGAGCAGGCCCCGGCCGGGAACTGTTTCTAAGCTGCAGGGCACGACTGCAAAATAGGAGGAACTGTAATGGAACAGTATACAAATGATTTAAACGAGCTGATGGAGCTCCTGCGTGCAGGAGTCTCCCCGCTTCATACGATCCGCTACTCCATGGAGCTTCTTGAGAGCCGCGGATTTACAGAACTTAAGCTGGACGAGCCGTGGTCCATCGAGGCCGGAAAGGGCTATTTCGTCAACGCCTTTGACACAACCCTTGTAGGCTTTACTGTGGGAGAGGATGCAGAAAACCACCCGAAATTCCGCATCGCCTCTTCCCACACGGACTGGCCCTGTCTGATGGTCAAGCCGTCTCCCGAGATCGCTTCTGAGGGCTACGCAAAGCTCAATGTAGCCGTATACGGAGGCCCTATTTTAAGTACATGGATGGATCGCCCCCTCTCCATGGCCGGAAAGGTCTGCACTGTGTCCGACGATCCGTTCAGCCCCAACGTACATCTCGTAGATTTTAAGCGCCCCCTTTTAACGGTTCCAAACCTGGCTATTCATTTTAACCGGGAGGTGAACAGCGGCGTTGCCTTAAATCCGCAGATCGACATGCAGCCGATTATCGCCATGCTGGATGAAAGCCTGAACAGGGACGACTTCTTCCTGGAGCTGGTAGCCGGAGAATTAAAGGTGAAGAAGGAGGATATCTTAGACTACGAATTCTACATTTACAACTGCGACGAGCCTCAGGTTCTCGGCATAAACAATGAATTTTTATCCTCCCCGCGCCTGGACAACCTGACAAGTGTTCACGCCTGCCTGAGCGGCCTTATAAACAGCAGCAGAAAGAGCGGAATCAGCGTTGCAGCTCTCTATGACAATGAGGAGATCGGAAGCAGCACGAAGCAGGGCGCTGCCTCTCCTCTGACAGACAGGATTCTGGAAAAAATTTACTTAAGCCTTGGCTACAGCAGAAGTGAATTTTTAGACTCCCTGTTCGGAGGCTTCCTCCTCTCCCTGGATGTGGCTCACGCTTACCACCCCAACAAGGGGGAGAAATACGATCCTAAGGATCGGGTTCCTTTAAACGGCGGCGTGGGGCTGAAGCTGGCAGTCAGCCAGGCTTACGCCACCGACGCCTCCCACGTCAGCGTCATCGAGGGAATCTGCCTCAGGAACCACATTCCTTACCGCAAGTTCTCCAACCGGTCTGACATCAAGGGCGGCTCCACCCTCGGAAGCATCTCCTCCTGCCTGCTCACCATGCCGGCAGTGGACGCAGGTGTGGCAATCCTTGCCATGCACTCTGCCCGCGAGATGATGGGGGTAAAGGATCAGTGGGCTCTGGCTGAGCTGGCCCGCTGCCTGTTGGCTTAATCCGGACATCCTGCCGGAAAAACGGCAGTTAAAGAGCAGGTCACAGGGAATACACCTGGAAAACATCTTAATTCAGAGCGAAAAAGGAGGCAGGGCTGCCTGGGCTGCTCTGTCTCCTTTTTCGCTCATTGTCAGTATTTTCTCTTCTGTGTTCTCTTCTTTTATTTCCTCTTCTTTTATTTATTTCCTCTTTTTTTATTTACTTCCCCTTCTTTTATTTTTCCTTCTGTATCTTTTTTCTGACCTGAAGCCGCAAGACGCCTTTCTGTGCTGTCTCACTCCTGGTTTTCTGACGAGCCAAGCTGCTTTTCTGCCTTCAGAGTGAGGATCCTTAAAACCGACTCCTCGATCCGATCCTCGCCAATGGTTCCCGCCTCCACAGCTTCCTCCACTCCCTGACAGGCAGCTTTGAAATCCTCCGGCATAAGGATCATATCCACTCCTGCCTCCAGCGCCTTTACTGCCGCATCGCCGCTGGTGCAGGACTCAGTAATGGCTCCCATATTCATTGCATCCGTGATAATGATCCCGTCAAATTTCAGGGTATCTCTCAGCACCTCTGTCACAAGAGTTTTGGAAAACACGGCCGGGCGGTCATCCCCCACGGCTTCCGGATCACTGATATGCCCCACCATGACGAAGTCAGCGCCTGCCTCAATCCCTGTGTAAAATGGGATCAGCTCATTTTCCAAAAGCTCATCCACTGTCCTGTGGATCACTGCTGCTCCCTCATGGCTGTCCTCTGCCGTGCCGCCATGACCCGGAAAATGCTTGAGAACCGGGCTGATTCCATGTTTTTTCAGACCCTCCGTCTCCCGCACCACCATATTGGCCACGGTCTTTGCGTCACTTCCGAAAGAACGCCTTTTTACCACCGTATTGTCGGGGTTTGTCAGCACATCGGCCACCGGGGCAAAATCCATGTTAAATCCAAGCTCTGCCAGGTAAGCGCCTATGGCGTCCCCCACCTCGTAGGCCTTCTCCGAATCACCCTGAGCTCCAATATCGCTCATATCCGGAAAAGCGTCAAGGGCAAAGCCCTCCCTGCCGCTGATGCGGGCGACCTGTCCTCCCTCCTCATCAACAGCCAGCAGCATGGGAAGCCCTGTCCGCTCTTTCGCGTACTGGTTCGTGCGTGTCAGCATGTCCTTTGTCTGTGCTTCATCCCGGAGGTTCTGGCTGAAATAGACAATGCCGCCTACCGGATACTGTTCAATGGCAGCCTTCGTGGCCTCTCCGGCAGCATACACCTCGTCATATCCGGTGAGAGCCTCAGGAGTTACCATAAAAAGCTGCAGTATTTTTTCCTCCAGGGTCATAGAATCCAAAATCTCTTCTGCCTTCTTTTCCGCCTCAGAGCGGCCCTCCGCCTGTGCGCCTTCTCCTGACTGCCCAGTCTCCTCTCCCGGGGCCTTTTCACCGGACTCTGCCGCCGTATGAGCTTCTGAAGCCTTTCCGCCAAGCCCCGTCCCTGTGTCATCCCCCGGAATCCGTTCCGGACGGATCGCTCCGGCTTCCTCTCTGCCAGCCTCAGCTCTTCGTTTTCCTGCAAAGCAGAATACTCCGGCCAATGCCGCAGCACAGAGGAGAGCAATAAGAATAACCGCAGCTATCCTGCCCTTGTTTCTCCCTCTCCTGCGGCGCCTCCGGCTTCTCCTGTCTCTGGAGCGGGGCTTCTCTTCCCTTTCCCTCTGTCCTGTCCTATCCTGCGCAGCGGGGATTTCCCTCTTTGCGTCCCCTCGTCTCCTTATGATCTCCAGTCCCTCTGTTCTGTCCAAACTGTCCTTGTCCATTATCTGTCTCCCGGCGTTTCAAAAGCGCCTGCATGCTTTTTGTATATCTCAAAAAAGTCAGCGCTGACAGCGTGAGGCTCTCCGCTGAGACTTACGCCTTCCCAGATCTTCTCCGAATCCTTCAGGGCAATGCCCTCCTTGAAGCTGCCGTAGATGTCCTGGAAGGCCTTTTCCCGTCTGGCCTCATAGATCTGTTCCTTTCTCTCAGCCGTGGCTTCCTCATCATAGTCATTGTCACAGCGGATGACGCAGTACTGTCCGTTATCCTCCACTACCTCACTCACCTGTCCCGTTTCCAGACCAAAGGCAGCGTACTCAAAATCCTCACTCTCCTCGGCTCTTCCCAGCTTTCTCTCAGAGACTGTAAGTCCCTCGGCAGAGGCGGCCTTTTCAAGAGAAGAGCCCTCTGAAATGCCGGCCAGAATCCGCTCAGCGGTCTCCTGATCCTCAGCCCTTACCTCAGTAATGTCGATCACCTTCGCCTCACTGTCACTGACTTCCATATCCATTCCTTCTGTCAGCTCGCCCACCAGTTTATTGGCCAGACAGTAATCGTGGAACACGGTCCCGGCGGTCTCCTCATCCACTCCCATATAGGCGATATCCTCCGGTGTCAGCGCAGCCACATACTCGGCCGCAGCCGCGTCCATGGCTGCGCTCTCCTCACTGGTCAGCTCCACTCCCCTCTCCTCTGCGAGCAGGGTCATGGTTTTCATCTCGTCCATGAAGCTCTTTATCTGATCCTTTGTATACTGCTCAAAGGTCTGACCAGAATCATCCACCTGCACGCTCCAGATCTGATCCGTGCAGATTTCCTCGTACGTATTTTTCTGGGACATTGCCACGATCATGATCTCCGGAAGGTCATACCCCTGCTCGCTGGTGATCCCGGCCAGCATGGATTCTGCCTTCTGACAGCCGGTCAGAAGCACAGCGCCCAAAAGCGCAGCTGCCGTCAGTCTGGCCCCACAGGCCCTCCTTCTGTTTTTACTCTCCATTCCATCTCTCCTTCTGTTCTTCTCCCTACGGCGGGACTGCCCCTGTTAAAGGAGGCGTTTTAAAATTTTCAGAACACCGTCGTTCACATTGGTATCTGCCTGAAATCTGGCAGCCTCCTTGACCTCTTTTCTGGCGTTGCCCACGGCAAAGCTGTAGTAGGCCCGGTTCAGCATCTCAATATCGTTCAGCTGATCTCCAAATACCATGGTCTCCTCCGGCAGAATGCCCAGGCTCTCCTGAAGTGTTTTCACTGCCTCCCCCTTGTTGACGCCCGTGTGCATGCAGTCCATCCACATGTCTCCGGAGATAGTGATTTTCATTCTGCTGCCGTATTTATCAAAGAAAAATCCCGCTTCTTTCTGAATATCGGACTTTTTATAAGCAGCTACCTTGATGATAACATCGTCCACCTTTGTCACATCGTCTACCGGAACCACATCGAAGTGGTAGCCGTTTTTCACCCAGTCCGTAAACGCCTGATCCTTCGTTTCCATGTATGCGTGCTTTGCACCGCTCACCACCATGTCCATCACAGGGTTCTTTCTTATATCCTCAATCAGCTCTGCCGCTGCAGCCTGATCCATAGGGTAGAGAAACAGGTTTCTGCCCAGGCATCCCAGATAGGCCCCGTTCTCCGCCACATAGAAAATCTCCTTCCCTATAGGCGCAAAAGTATACTCGATGCTGGCCACCTGCCTGCCGCTGGCAGCCGCAAAGTGGATTTTCTTCTCCTTTTTCAGCCTCATAATCACATCAAACAGCTCTGTGTTTAACTGGTTTTCCCCATCACGCACCAGAGTTCCGTCAATGTCTGACACAATCAGTTTAATCATAGCCTCTCCTCCGAAATCCTTTTAAGTTCCTGATACGTCCTGCTGGCCGGAAGGCCCATCACATTATAATAATCTCCGTGAATCTCCCTGATAAATTTTGCAAAACTGCCCTGTATTCCATATCCGCCGGCCTTGTCTTCCCACTCATGCCGCGGCTTTCCGGGATTCTCTTCGGACTCGCCATCGTCCTCTGAACCATGAAAGGCGATATAGTCCTCTATCTCCTCCTCTGTCATGGGCCAGACTGAAACCTCCGTCTTTTCCGCAAAGGTGATTTTCCTATCCCCCCGGATCAGGGTGACGCCTGTATAGACCTGGTGGACGTTTCCGGACAGGAGGCGAATCATCTCCCTCGCTTCCTCCTCATTCCCGGGCTTTCCCAGGATCTTTCCTCCGGCAGCCACGACCGTATCTGAGCCAATGACAATGAAACTGCCGTTTTCCCTGTCTTTTCTGCACATGTTATAGACATGCTCTGCCTTCTGGGCTGACAGCTCCATCACCACCTCATCAGGTCTTTCCGATGTCACCTGTTCTTCAAGATTTCCCGGCATCACAGTGGGCTCTATCCCGATCTGATCTAAAATCTCCCTTCGCCTGGGCGAGGCGGAGGCCAGGATCACCGGATACGGCAGTTTTTTTCCCTGTCTGCTTTCTGTACTTTCCGCATATTCTGTATGCTTTATTCCTGTATGCTTCATCTTCGTATGCTTCTCTTTCCTCAGGTGCTTCACACTCCCGGTCCGCTGCTGCTCACAGGGAGTATACTTATATAATAGTATCCCCTCTTTTATACCACAAAAACGGAGGTCTGGCAAACCTCCGTTTAAACGGCGTGCTCCCAAGGCCCGCCTTTTCTCTCTTCTTCTGTTACTTCATAAAATCAAACAGGCTGAGCTGCCTCGGTGCAAAGGTCTTTTTTCCGCCTGTCTCTTCCCTCACAGCCAGGCGCTCCGGAATTTCATCGAGAAATTCCGACTCTGTCCCGGAAGTTACCAGAATCAGCTCCTCTTTTGCCCGGGTCATGCCCACATAAAACAGACGCCTCTCCTCCTCCTTCTTTAACCGGTCTTCCTCAGACTCAGCCGTTATCTTGCCCGGTTCCTCTCTTTTTTTCTGCTCCGGCTCCATGGGAATGGAGTATTTTCTCACCCCCGCTATGATAACCGCAGGAAATTCCAGGCCCTTGGCGGCGTGGAGCGTCATCAGGGAAACAGCATCTGCTGTATAGCGCTTTTCCCCGCATCTTCTCAGATCTCCGTCTGCCCCGAAGGCCAGGTTGTCCAGAAACTCCCTCATCGTCCTGTGAAACAGAGCCATCCCTGTGAGCTTTTCAAGAGGCTCATCCTCCAAAAGCCCTCTGTCCTCTCTGTAGCTTCTGATAAGCTCTGCCGGTTTCTTCTTCATCATTGGCTCATATTTCTCCCTGAGACCGCCGTAGGCACTCTCTCCCAGACGCTTTTTCATAAACGGAATCTCTCTGCTCTGCTGCTGGGCTTTTTCCGTATCTGAGCTGTCATGCAAAAGACTTCTGAAAAAGCCTGTAGCCTCCCGCACGGTCTCCGCTTCCAGAAATTCCCCTCTTCCCGTTACAATACAGGGGAGCCCCTCTTTTCTCAGGCACTCTTCTATCTCCTCTGCCTGTCTGTGGGTTCTGCACAGCACGGCAATATCGGAAAAGCTCCTGACTTTTTTCTCCTGAACCATCTCTCTCTCCTGAGCGTCCAGCATATCGATTCCGCCGATCATCCGGTTGATCTCTCTGGCGGTAAAGATCCCCTCTGAGAGCCTTCCCGCCGCCTTTGCAATCCGAATCGGGAGCCCCTCACCGGCTGCGGAGATGAGTCTTCTCTCTCCCCCCGGATTATTGGAAATCATGGCGCAGGCACCCTCTGTGATCTGTAAGGTGGAGCGGTAGTTCTGTTCCAGGCGGACCGTACATGTCTCAGGAAACTCCGTTAAAAGTCTGCGAAAGCACTCTGGATCGGAGCCCCTGAACCCATAGATGGACTGATCCGGATCTCCTATCACAAACAGCTCCCTTCCCTCCTGGTTCCAGTTTCTTATGAGGCGGTACTGGATGGGACTTATATCCTGAAACTCATCCACCAGCAGATACCGGAAACGGGAGCAGAGGCCCGCCGCTGCTTCCCTGTCCTCTTCCAGAAGGCGCAGCGCCTCTATCTGCAGATCGTCAAAATCGTAAAGTCCCGCTTCTCTGAGGCGTCTCTGATACAGCTCAAAGGCTTCCTCCTGCTTTTCAGATAAAAGGTTCTTTTCCTCTTTGCAGGCTTCCTTCCCGCAGGCTGCATCTCCTGTCTCCCACTTTCTGCATTTTTCTGCAGACACTCTCCTCAGAAATTCTGCCGGACGGATTTTCAGTTTTTTCTCCTTCAGCACATCCGAGGCCAGTTCCGTCAGCTCCAGGCTGTCCGCCAGTTCAAACTCCGCTCCGGCCTGGCGCAGCATGGAATAACAGAGAGAGTGGAAGGTTCCCGTCTGTATCCGGGAAATCGTCCGGTGGCGGGGCATCTCCCGTTTAAGCCTTTCCCGAAGCTCCTCTGCTGCCCGTTTTGTAAAGGTCACTGCCGTGATCTCCGAAGGGCTGACCCGCCTTACCTCCAGAAGGCAGCGGATTCTGGCTGTCAGAGTCCCGGTCTTTCCTGTTCCAGGCCCTGCTATGACGGCCATGGAGCGGGCAGGCACCGCAGCCGCCCGCCTCTGCTCCGGGTTCAGACGCTCTAAAAACTTCTCCGGCTTGGAAAGATCCGTTCCGCTTCCGTTTTCTGCCCTGTCACCTCCGAATTTCTCTCCTCCGTTCTCTATTTCTCCGTTCTTTTTTTCTCCATTCTCCTCTTTTCCGTTCTTTTCTTCTCTGTCCCCTGCCTTTATGCCCCTTTCCTCTCCGGCTTCTGCATCCCTTTCTCTCTGGGGCTCCTGTTTCAGGTCTTTTGTTTTTTCCGGCCCGGCGGCAGACTCCGTGAAATCACCTGGTCCCATCATGTCAAACATGCTCATCTGTCCGTCCGTGTTCTCTATCTCGTCCGGCTCAAACAGGCGTATGGTTCCATACTCCCCGTCAAAGCCCGGAAGCCGTGTAACTCTGCCCTCCCTGAGCCGCCTGATTCCCTCTGCGATCAGGCGGCCGGAATGTTTCTGAATATCCTCTGTGGGGATTTCCCTGAGAATAGCAAATTCCGTGCCCAGCTCTCGCACCATTTTCCCGTACTCTTCCTGCACCTTCTTTCCCGC
This sequence comes from Clostridium sp. AM29-11AC, assembly GCF_003480545.1. NCBI lineage: Bacteria > Bacillati > Bacillota > Clostridia > Eubacteriales > Clostridiaceae > Clostridium > Clostridium sp. AM29-11AC. The sequence goes on along the minus strand of NZ_QUJI01000008.1, from coordinate 76,900 downwards.
CGCCGACCGCCCTGTGGACGCGGCAATCACCTCCGGCAGGGGAACCAGACTTTCAAAGGGTTTGACCTTCTCTGGAAGAAAGCCCTCCGGCCGGTCTGCAAGCTGCTCTACCCGGTGGGAAACGCCTGTGGTCATCCTCTTTCCGCAGACCGGGCATATCCCCTCACACTGCTCTGCCTCGGCAGGGCTTAAGCAGATATGGCATTTTCTGTGCCCGTCAAAATGGTATTTTCCCTCCTCCGGGAAAAACTCGATGGTGCGGCAAAGTCCCTCTCCTGTCTCAATGGCCCGTTTCAGCCCCTCATAGGACAGCTCGCAGGACAGCACATTTGCCTCCCGCCCCAGCTTAGACGGAGAGTGGGCATCCGAGTTTGAGATGAGCTGGAACCGGTCCAGGGCGGAGACCCGCCAGTTCATGGGAGGATCGGAGGAGAGTCCTGTCTCCACCGCATGGATATAGGGTGTCAGCTCCCCGAAGCAGTCCTCCACCCGGTCAAAGCCGGAAAAGGCCCCGAACATGGAAAAATGGGGCGTCCAGATATGGGCCGGTATGAACATCCCTTCCGGGCAGATTTCCAGCATGATTTCCAGGAGATCATGGCAGGAAAGCCCCAGAATCGGCCGGCCGTCTGAGTGGATGTTTCCAATGGTTTCCAGCTTGGCCGAGAGCTTCCAGGCCTCCTCCAGTCCCGGAAGCAGGATGAGGCTGTGAACCTTCCGGACCTTTCCGTCCTGCTTGTAGATGGAGCTGATCTCTCCGGATATCACAAAACGTGTTTCCTCCTCTCCGGACGCCAGCTCCTCCTCCCTCCTGTACGCTCTTTTCAGGCGGTAGAGTCCATCCTCAGCAGGCTCCAGCTTTTCTTTAAGCTCCTCCCTCCACGCCGGATGGGTAAAATCTCCCGTCCCCAGCAGCCTGATTCCTTTCTGCCTTGCAGAATAGTCAAGCTGTTCCGGCGTCAGATCACGGCTCGTTGCCCTTGAATACCTGGAATGGATGTGCAGATCGGCAATATACATATGGGTTCTCCTTTGCATCTTTTGTCTGTTATCAGTCGTTCCTTTGCCCGCCCTGCTCCCTTATTTATCCCGGGAGCAGGTTTTCGCTCTGCTTCCATTATAATCCAGAAAGGGAAAATAGCAACCTGCCGCATGGCTTTTCCTTTTCTTCGGCTTTTCTGCCTTCTCTTATAAGCCTTTAAGCTCCACGATTTTCTTTACAAAATCTCCATTCTCTCCATATCCTTCTGCGGCTCTGTGATTCCCTGAATTCCAAACTTCTCTGTCAGAATCCGGGCTACTCCCGGGGAGAGGAAGGCCGGAAGGGTGGGCCCCAGGTGAATATTTTTAATTCCCAGATGCAGAAGGGCCAGCAGCACAATCACGGCTTTCTGCTCATACCAGGCAATATTGTAGACAATCGGAAGGTCATTGATGTCCTCCATACCGAAGACCTCCTTCAGCTTCATGGCTATGACAGCCAGAGAGTAGGAGTCATTGCACTGTCCTGCGTCAAGCACTCTGGGGATTCCCTCGATGGTTCCCAGATTTAATTTATTGTACCTGTATTTTGCACAGCCGGCAGTGAGGATCACCGTATCCTTTGGAAGAGCTTCTGCAAATTCCGTATAATAGCTCCTTCCCTGCTGTCTGCCGTCACATCCTGCCATCACCACAAATTTGCGGACAGCTCCCTTTTTCACTGCCTCCACAATCTTATCGGCCAGCGCAAGCACCTGGCTGTGGGCAAAACCTCCTGTGATTGTCCCTCTCTCCAGCTCCCTCGGCGGCTCACAGTGTCTGGCCTGCTCGATCACTGCGCTGAAATCCTTTTTCTCTCCGGGACCTCCCTCAATATGACGGCAGCCCGGAAAGCCCACGGCCCCTGTTGTGTAAACGCGATCCCGGTAGGAAGCTCTCGGCGGAACCAGACAGTTTGTGGTAAGGATCACCGGGCCGTTGAAGGCCTCGAACTCCTCCGTCTGCTTCCACCAGGCATTGCCATAATTTCCCGCAAAGTGGCTGTACTTCTTAAATGCGGGATAATAGTGGGCGGGGAGCATTTCCGAATGGGTGTACACATCCACTCCCGTCCCCTCCGTCTGCTCAAGAAGCATTTCCAGATCCCTCAGATCATGTCCGGAGATCAGAATTCCCGGATTCTTTCTGACTCCCAGCTCCACCTCTGTGATCTCCGGTGAGCCGTACCGCTCCGTATTGGCCCTGTCTAAAAGTGCCATGGCAGAAACGCCAAATTTCCCTGTCTCCATGGCTAAGGAGAGCAGCTCCTCCGCCGACAGTCTGTCATCAGCCAGGGCGGAGAGGGCGCGGATCATAAAGTTCTCCGTTTCCTCATCCCTCTTTCCGAGAACGTCCGCATGCTTCAGGTAAGCGGCCATTCCCTTCAGTCCATAGGTGATCAGCTCTCTCAGGCTTCTTATATCCTCATTTCCTGCAGACAGGATTCCGAATATCTCTGAAACAGAACTCTCTTTCTCTCCTCTGTCCCCGGCCAGATCCAGGATTTCCTCCTTCGTCCCAGGCATCCAGAGAACGGCATCTTTCAGGCTCTCGCAGGCTCCCGCCAGGATGGCGTCAGGATTGTTCAGTTCCCTCAGAGCTTCCTCCTTTCTCTTCTGTGTCGCAAAGATACGGCAGACGAGCTTCTCATCGTCAAAGTTCGCATTGGTGATGGTGGCAAACAGGTTGTCGCGAAGCAGCCTGCTGTCCTCCTTAATAGGCAGCCTTCCCGCGCCCTCCCCATTCTCACCGGACAGGTACAGGACGGCGGCAAGCCCCTTTGACGCATAGACAAGCAGATCCTGGAGATTTGCTGTCCTGGCCGTCTTTCCGCAGACCCCTCCCTGAGTGCATCCGCTGCACCCTGACGTTTCCTGACACTGATAACAAAACATTTTGTAAGCCATTGTATCCTCCTTTTCTGGCGCTTTTCTCTCTGTTTCCATGAATTTGGAGACCATTTTCTGTCTTTTTCAGCAAGATGTGATCTCCATTTTTTTAAGGCAGCACAGCCACACCGGCGGGCGCCATTGACTGTCTGGGGATACTATACTATAATGAGGAATAAAGTTCTGTTGTATTTACAACGAAAACAGCAGTTATTTCCGCCATAAACCGGCTCAGGGGAAGCTTCAGCCTGCTCAGGACGTTTGAGGCAGAACCGTTTGGGGTAAAACTGATTGAATAAAACCGCTTGAATAAAATCAAAATGACAGGAGAAAACATGGACATGAACAGAATATCAGGAGAAACTAATCATGTATCTGAGAATTCAGCAAAGGGGTATTCCGGCCTGGAGCTGAAGGCTCTGCTTGGCTGTACCCTGTTTTCAGGGATTGACGCCGGGGAGCTTACCGGGCTTTTAGGCTGTCTGGATGCGAGAAAAAGAACCTTTCTGAAAAATGAATTTATTTATCACAGCGGGGAACCTGTTTCTTCCATGGGAATCGTGCTGTCCGGATCTGTACACATTGTAAAAGAAGATTTCTGGGGCAGGAGGCATCTGCTGTCGGAGGCCGGAGAAGGGAACTTTTTCGCCGAGGCTTACGCCAGCCTTCCGGGAACTCCCCTCTCAGTCAGCGTCCTGGCAGCTGAGGACTCCTCCCTGCTGTTTGTCAATGTCAGCCGGCTTCTTGACGTCTGCCCCTCTTCCTGCCCCTTCCACCAGACGCTGATCCGGAATGTGCTCTCCGCTCTTGCCGGGAAAAATCTGATGCTCACGAAAAAGATGGAGCAGCTGTCCCGCCGCTCCATCCGCGAAAAGCTCCTGGCCTACCTGTCGGATGTTTCCGCCCAGGCAGGCTCCAGCTCCTTTTCCATCCCATTCAACAGGCAGCAGCTTGCCGATTACCTCTGCACAGACCGGAGCGCGCTCTCTTCGGAGCTTGGCCGGCTGAAGCGGGAAGGCGTGCTTGATTTCAAACGAAATGTATTCCAGCTGAATGAAACGGAGCAGAAAGAATCTGACTGAGCGTAGGCTTACTGGTTCCCTTCACTGTTCTTGTACCGGTCCCATCCCCACCAGTTGGGCAGCAATTCTTTCAGCCGGACTGTCTTTCTCCTGTCATAGTCAACCATGATTTCCATCTCTTCATTCTTACTGTTTAGCTGCATAAAAAACTCTCTGCAGGCGCCGCAGGGCATTCCGCTTCCCTCACCAAAGGGCGCTTTGTCTCTGAATGCAATCAGCCGTTTCACAACCGTCTGACCGCTGTTCATATACATATTCAGCGCCGCAGTTCTCTCTGCACACAGATCGAGAACGCCGCAGCAGCTTTCAATGCAGAATCCCGTGTAGATTTCCCCGTTCTCACTTTCTAAGGCACAGACCACATGATGTGCATAGATAAAAGGTGACACGTCCTCTGGATGGTACTGTTCTTTTGCTCTGATATATAACTTTTCCCATATATCCATCACATATTTCCCCCTTCAAATGGAATTGATCCTTTATTGCAGCTCATTATTATCATATCCTTCGGATATGTATCTCTCCGAGGGATGCGCACTCGCCGCAGGAGTATTCAGGCTCCCTTCGGGAGCCAGCGGCTCGGCACAGATATAATGTCCGCCCTGCGGTCATTATATCACAGGCACAGCCTGTGATCGTCATTCGCCGCTCGTCTCGTGCGAGCAAGCTCCCACAGGCTCGCTTGCGCTCATTATATCATGAAATAGTTTTATGGTTCCACAGGAAACGCCTAAAAAAACGCCCCTTTATCCGACAGAAGAACTATCCGGTTCCTCTTGGGGACACAGTTATTTTATGGGGATTGATCGTGGTCAGGAGATCTTTTATAATTACCATACAGCTAAAACCGGCTGATAAAGCCCGGAACAGAAACCCACGCGCAGAGTAAAGAAAACCGTGCAGAAAAAAACGCCGGTTCCCCAGGCAGAACCGAGGCGGGCTGATACAGTTCTTCTGAATCTGCCGAACCGAATCAGACAGGGAAATGAATGAAAGAACATAGAAGGAGAACGAAATATGAAACCTACACATAGACAAAACCGCAGAACCGAGACAGCAGGACCAAAAAATGGAGAGCGCCCTGGAAAGTCCGGTGAAAGGAGGTCCGCTCCCTCTCAGAAAAGCAGGAAAAACGGCGGCATGGGCTTGTCTTCTGACAGATTTTCAGACAGAAAACGCCCGGACAGGCAGATTCCAGACGGAAAGTCCTCCCGTGTCCCGTCTGAGACTGTGGAAAAATCCTCCGGCAAAAACCGAAGCGCCTGTCCCGTGTACAAAAAATGCGGCGCCTGCCAGTATCTTCACCTCTCCTACGAAAAACAGCTTGCAGTCAAACAGGAGATGATAAACGGGCTCCTGAAGGGACTGTGCCCTGTAAAACCGATTATCGGAATGGAAAATCCGTACCACTACAGAAACAAGGTGCACGCTGTTTTCGGCCATGACAGAAGGGGCAATGCGGTTTCCGGCGTCTATAAAGAGGGCACCCATGAGCTGGTTCCTGTGGAGACCTGCCTCATTGAGGATGAAAAGGCGGATGAGATCATCGGCACCATCCGCGGAATGCTGCGCTCCTTTAAGATCCGCACCTTTGACGAGGATACAGGCTACGGACTACTTCGCCACGTTCTCGTCAAGCGGGGCTTTGCAACAGGGGAAATCATGGTGGTTCTCGTAACCGCTTCCCCCGTTTTTCCATCCAAAAATCACTTTGTCAAAGCTCTCAGGGAGAAGCATCCGGAGATTACCACCATTATCCAGAATGTAAATGGCCGAAGCACCAGCATGGTTCTCGGTGAGAAGGAGCATGTCCTCTGGGGAAAGGGCTATATTGAGGATATTCTCTGCGGTCACAGATTCAGAATCTCTTCCCGCTCTTTCTACCAGGTAAATCCGGTTCAGACAGAAAAGCTCTACAATAAAGCCATGGAACTGGCCGGCCTGACAGGACGGGAAACCGTGCTGGATGCCTACTGCGGAATCGGTACCATCGGGATCACTGCCAGCAGCAGAGCCGGCCGGGTAATCGGTGTGGAATTAAACCGTGACGCTGTCAGGGACGCTGTGCAGAATGCAAAGAGAAATGAAATCAAAAATATCGAATTCTACTGCAATGATGCAGGGCGGTTTATGAGCCGGATGGCGGCAGACGGCGAGCGGCTGGATGTGGTATTTATGGATCCTCCCAGAGGCGGAAGCACAGAGGAGTTCATCCAGGCTGCAGCACAGGCAGGTCCCAGAACCGTGGTCTACATCTCCTGCGGGCCGGAGACCCTGGCCAGAGATCTGAGGGTATTTGAGAAAAAGGGGTATAAGGCCAGGGAGGCATGGCCGGTGGATTTGTTTCCGTGGACGGGACACTGCGAGTGTGTGGTGAAACTGGAGAAAATAAGAAAATAGAAAAATTTGAAAACAGGTGCGAATACCAGGCACATATGGCTTTCCTGGAAGATTCGCACCTGAATCATGGCACCTTTTTTTTGTATTGCACTGGCAAAAGAAAATGTAATCTTGCACTGACAAAATCCATCAAGTATAATTGCATAATAGCTCTAAAAGAGCGGCGAAATTATTTATGAAAAATTGCTGTCGCTCCCTGCGCGGGGGCGTGGATTGAAATACCTCCCACGTCTGCTTGAATTTATCAAATGTCCCGTCGCTCCCTGCGCGGGGGTGTGGATTGAAATGTATCCGACTGCAATATACGGCGCCTCATCACCTGTCGCTCCCTGCCCGGGAGCGCGGATTGAAATTAATATTGCTTCGCTGGCCTTTGCCTGCATATTCGAGCCGCCGTTCCCCCTCTGTATCCCAAAGTCCAATTACCAACTATACTGACAAAGGAGCTCTAACTAATGACCAACCTTTTCATCGATAAAACCATATACACCGGCCGGCCCTCCTTTGAGGAGGGCCGCCTTCCCAAAGAACTTCGCGCCTATGACTTCTTAGACAGCCTCGGCGTTTCCTACCAGAGGATGGATCACGATCCCACAGATACCATCGAGGTCTGCCATGAAGTCGAGGCTCTGCTGCAGATCCGTATCTGTAAAAACCTGTTCCTGTGCAATGCCCAGAAGACAAACTTTTACCTTCTGCTGACGCCCGGTGAAAAAAAGTTCAAAACAGCCATTTTCTCCAAACAGATGGGCTGCTCCAGACTGTCCTTTGCATCTGCTGAATTTATGGAACAGTTTCTCGACATCACCCCCGGTTCCGTCAGTGTTCTGGGGCTGATGAACGATACAGAAAACCGTGTCAGGCTGGCGATTGACAGAGATGTGCTGAAGGATGAATACTTCGGCTGTCACCCCTGTATCAACACTTCCAGCCTGAAAATCAGAACCTGTGATCTGCTGGATAAAATCCTTCCCGCTCTGGGGCACGAGTATACGCTTGTAGATCTCCCCTGGCTGGAATAGCAAAGCTGCCCTCTGTGCTTTCTACACGGCCAGTCCCAGGATTCCCAGATAATAGCCCACAATCCCCACTGCCATCAAAAGCAGAACCACAAGGATCGGGGATACCTTCCTTCTCAGAAGCATCCAGGCTCCGATGATAATTCCAAAGGGAAGAATATTCATGACTACCCCGTTCAGCACATCCTGGATGACAACGGAGGTCTGTCCCACAGAAAATACAGCCGGCACATACACCAGAACCTTCTGTGCTCCCATGGCTCCTATTACCATAAGTCCCAAAATACCGAAGGCGTCTGTCAGCCTTGTGATGGAATTTCCTCCTTCTCCCAGAAGAGCCATCACGGCCTGACTTCCCTTCCTGTATCCCATAAAATACAGATTATAACCCACCACAAGCATAATCCCTGTAAAAATTACGAAAAACAGCACCGGGCCGGCAAAGTTTCCGTTTAAAGCCATGGAACAGCCCATGGACACTGCAATGGGGTAAATCACGCCGCCTGCCAGACTGTCTCCGACGCCTGCCAGAGGTCCCATCAGTCCTGTCCTCAGCCCATTGATCATCTCATCTGAAATTTCAGCTCCGTTCGCCCTTTCCTCCTCCAGAGAAGCGCAGATGCCGGGAATCACGTTGCCGATGAAAGACGGCTCTGTATTGAAAAATACGAGGTAACGCTTCAGGGCATCGCTGATATCCTTGGGATCTTTATACAGCATCCTGATAATGGGAACCATGGCCAGAACGTTTCCCGACGCCTGCATCCTCTCATAGTTATATCCTACCTCAGCTCCCAGTCCGATAAGCCAGTGCTTGATGAGATCCGAACGCCTGAGGCGTACCGACAGTCCCTCTTTTCCTGATTTTTCTTTGCTGTCTCCCTCCGCATCTGTCTCTTCCGCCGCCCAGCTCGTCTCTGTTCCAAAATTCTCATTTCCCTGGCCTCCATAGTAGCTTAAGAGTGCCAGGCAGGCTCCGAAAATAGCGATCGGCATAATCTGCAGATTCAGATAGGTTGCAAGGAAAAAGCCGATGACAAAAAACGGAAACACTTTTTTCTTTCCCAGATAGTTAAGCAGCATGGCCACTCCCACCGCCGGGAGAATATTTCCCGTCACACTGAGGGCATTGACAAAGGACTCCGGAATCCTTCCCAGAAGCTCTGTAAAAAAGTCTCCGCCTAAGAACATCAGGATAAAGGCTGGAAATCCGTTGATTGCCAGACAGGTAAGCTGCGGAAACAGCCAGGCGTTAAAGAAAATCTTGTTTATCTCTCCCTTTTCTGCATTGCTGTCAAGTCTGTGCACCCAGAACACGTTGAGCGTCATCTGGAGATTCCACAGAAGGACTCCCAGAAGGCCGATGGGGATGGCCAGTGTGATGCCCAGCTCCGGCGACGCCTTGGCAAGCACCGTGATAGCTGTCCCGTACACGCCTGCGATTCCGATGTTGGACGGCATCGTTCCCCCTGCAGAGATCCAGCCGATATAGGCCAGGTTGATGGTGGCTCCGGCCATAAGTCCCAAGAGCGGATCGCCCAAAATAAATCCCACTACAGTTCCATTAATTAACGGGTAACAAAACGGCCATGTAATCGGGCTCCAAACCCTTCCGCTGGCCAGATTGGCCGTGACAGCCAGCAGCAGCGCCTTAATAATAATCATCCAGTAACCCTCCCTCTCTTTGTTTTTCCGCGGCTTTTCTTGCTACACAAAGTCCTCATATGTATACAGGGCATGCCCGGGGCCGGAGAGCCATTTCGCCTCCCCCTCTGTGGCCAGGGCCTCGTCCTCCATCCGGAATGAGATCCAGATCGAGGAGGCTCCCTGCTCCCTGTCATAGGGGTACACACCGTTTTCGATGGCAAATACCATTCCCGGCTGTACAGTCTCCTCCTCAGAGCCTGTAATATTGGGATATTCTGTCACATTCAGCCCAATGGCATGGCCGCTTGTGTGCAGCACTTCTCTTCCATACCTGGCATTTCTCAGATACTCCTCCACCGCATCACTGACCTCCCTCACCGGCCTTCCCGGCCTCAGAGCACGGAATCCCTCATGGACACACTCTCTGGCAATTTCTGCCATCTCCCGGTAGACTTCAGGAGGCCGTTTTCCCAAAAACATGGTTCTCGTCAGATCCGAGGCATAGCCGTCGATGTGCCCGCTGATATCCACAAGCACAATCTCCCCCTCTCTCACCACCCGGTCTGTGGCGTAGCTGTTAAAGGTACTGTACTTGTCTGTTCCTGAATTGACCGTCAGATAGGAAATCCGGTCAACTCCCCCAGCAGCCATTTTCGATGCAATGCTCCTGGCAATCTCCTTCTCCGTTGTAATGCCTGCCCTTATCTCCCGGAACGCATCCACTATAGCCCGCTCTGTCACATAGCCCGCTGTCCGGATCCGCTCTGTCTCCCAGTCTGTCTTGATCATCCTCGCCCTCTGAATTGCCCTGGTTCCGTCACAGAATTCAAGCTGTCCTCGAAATTCCTCTGATAACTCCTTCAGAAGGTTCAAAGACCAGAAGTAGTGGAGGCCGTCCCCGGCTTCCAGGCCCACACGCTTTACCGTGCAGTCAAGGGAGCAGATAAACTGTCTCAGGGCATCCTTCGGATCTGCGGCATTTAGTTTTCCCAGCCTCCTCTCCGGGGAGCCGGAGCAGTAAATGTTCGGACACCAGCTTGTATTCTCCACCGTGGTTTTCTCAAGAATCCTCAGATAGATCCCAGGCTCCCCCTTCACCGGCACAAAGACAAATACCGGCCGGAACAGGCTTGAGGTGTACCAGGAGCGGTATCCTGTGGCATAATAGATGTTTTCCGGCGATGACAGTAAAAGCAGGTCAAGTCCCTCCTCCTCCATGCGCCTCTGCAGCTTTCCCACATGGGTCAGATATTCCTCTCTGGAAAATGATTTTAAATAACTTTTATCCCCCATCTCTTCCTCCTCTACAGCAGTTTTTTCAGATCCGTCTCCTTCTCATCCGGCACAAGCTGATAGCTCAGCTCGATTCCTCTCTCTGAAATGCGCCTCATACACTCTATCTCCTCCCTGCTGGCTGACACATTTCTGATAAAGGTTTTCCGTCCTTTTCCTGCTGCCATTCCTCCCAGTATCACCTTTTTTATTTCCACCTCCCCTTCCAGAAGTGCTTCTATCACCTGAGGAACCTTCACCAGAATCAGAATGTTTTCTCCTCTCTCCCCGTCCTCCCGAAGAAAGGCTGCCGCCTCCTGCACAGGCTTTATCAGCACCTCCGTCCCGACCGGGGCCGCCGCCCTGTAAATTCGCTCCATCAGCCTGTTTTTTGACAGTTCGTCATCTACAATCAAAATTCTGTTGATCGGATACCTTCTGATCCAGGCGGTCACAACCTGACCGTGGATCAGACGATCGTCAATCCTTGTAAGCACAATATTTCTCATTCTTCCCTCCGCCTTTCTTTTCTTCCTTTTACTCCTGTTATCTGTTTTTCTCCTGCTCTTCCTTTTCCCTGCTCTTCCTCTTCCCTGCCTTCCTTCTCCCTTCTCATTCTTCTGCCCTGCAGTATTCACCCTTCCTCCGCTCTGCCGCGGATTCAAATTGCGCCTAAGAACTTTCGGCAGTCAAAAATGCTGTTTTTAGCTGCCTTCACTAGCTCTCCGTTGGTGCTCTCAGACAGGGGCTCCTGCCGCCTGTTGATGGCTTCCAGAAGCATGGGCAGATTGACCCCTGTAATATGTGAAAAGCAGTGGGTTTCCTGAAGCTCTGCCATCATATTGAACGGTGTGCCGTACATGAGATCCGTAAGAACAAGCACCTCCTGCCCCTCCCTCTCAGAATGTTCAATCGAGTTTTTCACACACGCTCTCAGCTCCTCCAGATCACAGCCAAGGGTCACCGAATACGTCTCGATGTCCGGCTGTTCCCCCATAACAATGCGGGACGTCTCAAGAAGTCCCCTCGACAGCACATCATGGGTAAAAATAATAATTTTATACATCCTTCTCCTCCCCTCTGTGGTCACAGGGATTCCTCCCCCGAGCCATGCAGCAGATAGTTATAAAATTCGTCTAGAATATCATCCCTGCAGCTTCCCAGCAGGTAAATCAGTTTTGAGGCAAACAGCATAAAATCCCAGTTATCCATCTCAAATTCCACAGCTCTGATTTTCCCGGACGGGCAGTCTGCCACGAAACGGCATCTGTTTCCTCCTCCAGGCCGGAACAGATAGTGATAGCGTATCTTCTTCTGCCCTTCAATGCAGACTGACTGAAGATCCGGCAAAAATGTTTTTTCTCTGCTCACGGTTCTTACTTCACAGCCAATGTCTCTCAGATCATTCACCGTCCCTGCCAGCTTCTGCAGATACCTCTGAGGAAATTCTTTTGCATAGCGTGATATTGCTTCTATATGCTTCCAGTCCTCTGCACTCAGCATAGGAGACACGAACGCATAGGGAATCCTGCACTCCTTCGGATCCAGAAAGAGCGTGGACAGGACAAAGTCATAGGTCTCCTGCTCTCTCTCAAAAAAGCCATAATAGCTGCATTCTGTAATCTCCCACTTGGAATGGCGGGTCAGCAGCTTATGCCGCATCAGGTTGACAATGCCCTTTTGCTGGTTCGACACCAGAAGCACCTTCGCCTTCTCCTCCTTCTCCAGGATCTCTCCCTGTATATAGAGAGTCAGATAACAGATCTCATCCATGCTGATATCCGGGAGCCTGAATTTTCTGGAAAGAATCCAGCAGATAACCTGGCATACATTGATCGTTCCCATATACTCTTCCATAATCTGTGCAGTCAGGGGATTTCTGGCCGTTGTATTCGCCTTCACACGCCTCAGCATCAGGGCAATGTGAGCCATAATATTCTGGTAAAGCCCCGACTCCTCCCGCAGATTTACCTCCATGATGACAGAAAAGGCGTCGATAAAGTCACTCCCAAAGGCGTCGAACAGCTCTGTATCTGCCTCCTGGCCAGAATCTGCAAGAGAGTCCGACAGGTGGGTGGTTTCCAGGAGAGCTGCCATGGCAGCCTGTTCTGTGGCAGAAATCTCCATACCATAGTCCTCTGTGAGCCCATCGGCAATCTCCCCTGCAAGATCCCTGTAGATTCCTCTGTGCTTCCCATCCTCTCCCGTCTCTTTTGGCGGAATAGAAAATCCCTCCCTGATACGGTATATCGTGACCAGCAGCCCCACTGATACGCGGCCATACTCCAGCTCATCAAAATAGTAGTTCTGCCTCTCCTCTATCCTTCTCAGAATTTTCTCCACACAGCTCAGATCATCTTCCGAAAAACAGTCCAGAATTGTCATCATCATGTCTGACTCCGCCGCAGGTTCCTCTGCTTCCTTCCCGGATGCGTCCAGAAGCATGACAATCAGCTCTGTCAGAGCCTTCCGGATGTTCTGCTCCGGTCCATCTGCCCTCGTCCCCTTCTTCGCCTTAACAAGCAGAAGGCCATGACGGCTGAAAAACTCTTCCACTGCCTTTAAATCCTTGGTAATGCTGCTCCTGCTCACATAATATTTGTAGGCCAGATCGGAAAGCGAGGCAGGCTCATCTGTATACAAAAGCAGATTCAAAGCCAGATCCATTCTTCTGGAATTTCGATCCCAGACAATCCCCTGGCGTTCTGCCTTCCCTGCCTCCCAGAGAGCCATATTATTAAAAAATGCAGCCCTGTCAGCCCCATCCAGGTTCAGACGGATGCCGACTCCTGCTCTCCTCTCAATAAATGCTCCATCTCTCTCCAGTTCCCGGTTCAGGCTCTCCATATCGCGCCTTAAGGTTTTCTCCGATACTCCCAGCTCTCCGGCGCAGATGTGAAGGGGAATAAATTGTTCTTTTTCTATCAGTAGTTTTATAAATTTTTCGTGTCTTTCTCTCATTTCTCCCTTTCTATCTATTATTTTCTTTATTGTAACAACTTTGTTTGTAAATAGAAACAGATGGCCATTCCATGTTTTGTCCATATTAATGTGGACTCAGGTAAACAGCATTATCCCGACAGAGATGTTTTATTTTACCATTGATTCCGGAGCCTATAAGCCATCAAAACAGCCGAACAGCAGTTCATCCTCCTCCCCGCACGTCCGTCGGGGCTGCCTTGAAAAAATCCTATGGCAAATCTCCCGCGCCGGGAGTACAATAAAAGTAATCCATCCTGTTTTCCCGGCGGCGCCCTGTCCGTCTTCGGAACTTGCCGCTATTCTATTTTAAAAAAAGGAGAATTTCGTATGAACTTTCACACATTTGAAGAACTTCAGAACACCCGCGAAAGCTGCCGCGTATACAGCGACGCTCCTGTTTCCAGGGAGCTTCTCACCCACCTGGCAGATGTGGCCCGTTTAAGCCCCAGCGCCTGCAACTCCCAGCCCTGGCATTTTCTCATCGTTGACGAGCCGGAGGCAAAAAAACGGCTGACGGAATGTCTGGAGGACGGGGGATTAAACGGCTGTCCGTGGGGAAACAGGGTTCCCGCTTTCTTTATCATCTGCGAGGAGGAGGCAAAGCTTCAGCCTGGCGTTGCCGAGCATTACGGTTCCCAGCATTTCGCCCAGATGGATATAGGGATGGCCGCCATGTCCCTCTGCTGCGAGGCTGCCTCCCTGGGACTCGGAACCTGTATGATCGGCACCATGAACCAGGAACGGCTGCACAGTGCCTTTCATATTCCTTCTGACACCACTGCCCGCCTGATCATCACCGTGGGCTATCCGGCCAACCCGGGCGCTCCCCGCAGAAAGCAGAGAAAAGAACTCTCTTCCATTGTCAGCTACAACAGCTGGGACTCTGACCGGTAAACAGCCCGTCTTTCCTGGGGCGGATGCAGACGCTGCTGAATCCGGAGCCGTTTCTCAGAAGCGGGAACTGCTGAAAAAAGATACCGGCAAAACAGGAAAAGCCGCAGGCGCATGGCTCAGCTCCTTTCGTCCACGCGTCTGCGGCTTTATTCTTATTTACTCATTCAATGCCCCGGGCCGGCCCTGACAGCCTATCTCCCGCCTTTTTCCGGCTCTCTCTGTCCCAATTCACTGTGTTTCTCTGCATTTTTCTGGTCCGCTTTTCTCCGCTCTCCTTTTCCTTCCAGAAGCTCTGTCAGCTCCTTCCACTCTCCCCTGGTAATCTCCCTGTACTCTCCTGTCTTCAGGCCGTCCAGACGAAGGTTCATAATCCTCACTCTTTTCAGAGTTCTCACCCGGTATCCTAAAGCCTCACACATCCTCCTGATCTGCCGGTTCAGCCCCTGAGTCAGTATAATGCGGAAGGATTTTTCTCCTGTTTTTTCCACGGTGCAGGGCCTTGTCACCGTGTCGAGAATCTTTACTCCCTTCCTCATCCGGTTCAGAAACTGCTCTGTGATCTCCCGGTCCACGCTCACCAGATACTCCTTCTCGTGTCCGTATCTTCCCTTCAGAATCCGGTTCACCAGCTCCCCCTGGTTGGTCATCAGGATCAGTCCCTCTGAATCCTTGTCGAGCCTTCCCACCGGGTACACCCGCAGGGGATAGCCGATAAAATCCACAATATTCTCTGCCCTGTCCCGGTCAGAGGTGGTGCAGACAATCCCCCTGGGCTTATTGACCAGCAGCACTACAGGCCTGTCTTTTCCTGAAATCAGAGTCCCGTCCGCCTCTATCTGCTGCCCTTCCCTGATCTTCATCCCCATAGATGCCACAGCTCCGTCCACCAGGACCTTTCCCGCCTCAATCAGGCGATCCGCCTCCCGGCGGGAGCAGAATCCTGACTCACTGAGAAATTTGTTCAGCCGGATCTCCTGCCTTTCCTTTTCCATTCCGTATCCTCCCATTCGTGCCTCTTGTCTCTCCTGACGCCTTTTCTCCATCTCCCGGCGCTTCTCTCTGTTTCTTCGCACGCTCTATCTCTTCACGCCTTCCCTGGCCCTCTCGCACAGGCTGAAGAGCTCTGTCAGAAGCTCCTTTGCCTTCTCTGTCATTTTCATGCAGTCCTTATTCCTGCTCCTCTGATCCTGGTAGAGAAACTCCGGAGCATCGCCGGGGCGCAGCTTCAGATCGCCCCTGTATTTTCCTATGAGCTCGGGAATTCCTGTCACATCGATCTCTGCCTTTTTAAACATCACAAGCCTTACCTCCTGCCGGTTGATGAACACATCCGTCACCCCTGCCCTGTGGGCCAGAGCTTTCAGGGCAGCCACCCGCAGCAGGTTTTCCACCGGCCCCGGTATCTCTCCGAAGCGGTCGATCAGCTCATCCTGCATATCCATGTATTCTTCCTCAGACTCAATGCCTGAGATCCGCTTGTAAATATCTAACTTCTGATACTCATTTTTAATATAGGAGGCAGGAATGTAGGCGTCAATATCGCAGTCCACTGTGGTTTCAAACTCTGCCCCCTCCTCTGTCTCTCCCTTTAACGCCAGAACGGCCTCGTTTAACAGTTTGCAGTAAAGGTCATATCCCACGGCCTCCATATGACCATGCTGCTCTGCCCCCAGGATGTTTCCGGCTCCCCGGATCTCCAGATCCCGCATGGCAATCTTGATTCCGCTGCCCAGCTCTGTAAACTCCCGGATAGCCTGAAGCCTTTTTTCCGCCTCCTCCCGGAGGAGCTTATCCCTTCTGTACATGAGAAAGGCATAGGAGGTACGGCTGGAACGTCCCACGCGCCCTCTGATCTGATAGAGCTGTGAAAGCCCCAGGCGGTCTGCATCGTGAATGATAATCGTGTTGGCATTGGGGATATTCAGCCCCGTTTCAATAATCGTGGTGGAAACGAGCACGTCAATGTCGCCATTGACAAAGTCGAGCATAATCCGCTCCAGCTCGTGCTCCCTCATCTGCCCGTGAGCAAAGGTCACCTGGGCGTCAGGCACCAGGGAGGCCACATGGTTTGCTATCTCCTCAATGTTGTTGACCCGGTTGTATACATAGTACACCTGCCCGCCTCTGGCCACCTCCCTGTTGATAGCCTCCCGCACCATCTCGTCGTTGTACTCCATCACATAAGTCTGGATCGGCAGACGGTCCACCGGCGGTTCCTCCAGAACACTCATATCGCGGATTCCGATAAGGCTCATGTGGAGTGTCCTGGGGATCGGCGTCGCCGTCAGGGTGATGACATCCACGTTTTCCTTCAGCTTTTTAATCTTCTCCTTGTGGGCCACCCCGAACCGCTGCTCCTCGTCGATAATGAGGAGTCCCAGACTCTTGAACTCCACGTCCTTTGACAGCACCCGGTGGGTTCCGATGAGCACGTCCACAAAGCCCTTTTTCAGATCCTCCAGGGTCCGTTTCTGCTCTGCCGGCGTGCGAAACCGCGACAGCATATCCACCCGGACCGGAAAATCCTTCATTCTCTGGACAAAGGTATTGTAATGCTGCTGGGCCAGGATCGTGGTGGGAACCAGATAAACCACCTGCTTTCCCTCCTGGATGGCCTTGAAGGCTGCCCTCAGGGCAATCTCCGTCTTTCCGTAGCCCACATCCCCGCAGATCAGCCGATCCATGATCTTCCTGCTCTCCATGTCTCTCTTGACTGCGTCAATGGCCTCCAGCTGATCCTCTGTCTCCTCGTAGGGGAACATCTCCTCAAATTCTCTCTGCCATACTGTGTCAGGGCCGTACTGGAAGCCCTCCTGCTCCTGCCTTGCGGCATAGAGCTTTACCAGATCCTTGGCAATCTCCTTTACCGCTCCCCGCACCCGGGTCTTCGTCTTATTCCACTCGCTTCCTCCAAGACGGTTCAGCTTCGGCCGCTTGGCGTCCGCTCCTGCATACTTCTGGATTCCCTCCAGCTTTGTGGCCGGAAGGTAGAGGTTTCCGCCGTCTGCGTACTCGATTTTAATATAGTCCTTTACCACCTTGTCCTGTTCGATCTTCTCGATTCCCCGGTAGATTCCAAGGCCATGGTTTTCATGTACCACATAGTCTCCCACGGAGAGCTCGGAAAAGCTCTGGATTTTCCTTCCCTCGTAGGCCGTCTTTTTCTTCTTTCTCTTTTTTCCCTGACCGCTTCCGAACATGTCGCCCTCTGTGATGACAGCAAATTTCAGAAGCGGGTACTCAAAGCCTCGGTGGAGGTTTCCGTAGGTGACCATAATCTCCCCGGCCTTCACCTGTCCGCCGTCCTCATCCGGCAGATAGGCCTTCAGCCCGTACTCTCTCAGGTCGCCGGCCAGACGGCTGGCCCTTGTCCTGGAGCCAGTCAGAAGGACTGTTCTGTATTTCTCCTTCTGCCACCTGGTCAGATCCTTGATCAGCATCTCAAAACCGTTCTGATAGGAGCCCATGCTCTTAGCCTCAATGCTGTACTTTTTTTTCACAGAAAAGCCTGTCATCCTCTGATCAAGCCCTGACACCAGAAGCGTATGGCTCCCTGACATCATAGCGGCTGTGGCCTTTGCCGAATAGAGGAAGTCTGTCTGCCCGGGAAGCAGGTATCCTCCCTCCAGACGGTGGGCCATACTCTCCCGAAATTCCAGTTCCACCGCTTCAGCCTTCTCCTTGATTCTCAGAGGCTCATCGAGAAATACGGCCAGCTCCTCCTTTGGGAAATACTCCAGGAAGGAAACGGTTTTTTCGGCAAAATACTGGATGAAGCCGCCCAGACCGTGTACCTTGAAGCCCTCTCTGATCTCCTCGGACAGCTCCCTCACCAGCCCCTCAATCCGGTGGGCCTCCTCATTTTTCATCTGATCTCTCAGGGCTTTCCCATACTTTTTCATTTCCTTCTCGATCTTTGAAAGCCCCTTCTCCACGCGGGATTTTTCAAGCAGCAGCTCCGTTGCAGGGCAGATCTCCACCCGCTCCAGCTCCTCCACTGAACGCTGGCTTTCCGGATCAAAGCTGCGGATGGAATCTACCTCATCCCCCCACAGCTCGATTCGCACGGGAAGCTCCTCGGTCAGCGGGAAAATGTCGATGATTCCGCCCCGCACGGAAAACTGTCCCATTCCGTCCACCTGTCCGACTCTCTCGTAGCCCAGCCCTGCCAGCGCTTCCTTCATCTCCTCCGTTTTCAGGCTCTCCCCGGAAACAACGGCAATCCGGCTGTTTCTGATCTCCGAAAGCGGCAGAAGGCGATCCATCAGCCCGTCCACCGTTGTCACGATCGTTCCCGCCTCGTCCTCCATCAGATGCTTGAATACCTGCATCCTCTGGCGTGTCAGCAGATTTCCATGGATATCGGAGCTGTAAAACAGCAGATCCTTGGCCGGATAGAGGAACACCGCCGGATCAAAGGTCCTGTAGTCCTCATAGATCTCCCTGGCCCTGGAATCGTCATAGGTCACAATCAGCTTCCACCTGAGGCTTCCCGCCGTCTCGCTGATCAGGTGAACCTTCTGGGAATCCACGCACCCGCTGACCTGAAGAGGCCCCTTTCCCTGTTCCAGATCCCGGTTCATCTCCTGAAACTCCACCAGCTCTTCCAGCGGATTTGCAAATATCACTCCCATTTTCATCCCTCCTGACTCTCTGCCTGATACGCCGTGTTTCCATGGCCCGCTTTTTGCGCGCCTTCACAGCCCCTGCCCGTTTGGGCAGCCTGTTCCCCCGCCGCGGCGGCCCTGCGGCTTATTCTTCCTTTGCCTCTGCCTTTTCTTTCTTCTTTTTAGAGCCATTATACTGGTTCATAGCCGCGTCCGCCCCCTCTGTCATAATGGCGACGGCCGCCTTGGCGGCAGTCTCGAAGGCCTCCTTCATGGTGTCCTGCTCTTCCTTTGCAAAGCGGCCCAGCACATAGTCTGCCAGATCCATCCTCGGCGGCTTCTCCCCTACTCCCACCTTGATCCTTGTAAATTCCTGGGTTCCCAGATGGGCGATAATGCTCTTGATTCCATTGTGGCCTCCCGCGCTTCCCTTCTTGCGGATGCGCAGCTGTCCCGGCTCTAAGCTGATATCATCGAAAATAATCACCAGCTCCTCCTGTGTTACCTTGTAGTAATCCACCAGAGCCCGGATGCTCTCACCGCTTAAATTCATGTAGGTCTGGGGCTTGGCAAGAATTACCTTCTGCCCCTCAATCACTCCCTTGCCAATCAGCGCTTTGTGCGCCTTCTCCCTCACGTCAATTCCGTAGCGATCCGCCAGGGCATCAATCGTCAGAAAGCCTGCGTTGTGGCGGGTATTGTCATACTTTTCCCCGGGGTTTCCCAGTCCAGCTATAATATACATACTTTTCATTCTCCTTGTCCCATGACGGTTTCTGTCTGACTCTTCCTTTCCTCAGACACCGCCGTCCTGCTTCTTTATCTGCTGTCCGTTTTCCTGCCATCAGACAGGAGGAGCGGATATCCTGTTTTCTGATTTTTTCGTTTCCTCACGGAGCACACGCCTTTAAGCGCCAGATTTCCCTTCCCGGAGCTATCTGACGCTCATACCGCTTCATTCTAACAGCTATTTTCTCCTCTGTAAAGGAAAACATTCCCCTGTCCTGCTCCCCTTTTTGTGTATTGAGAGACAGTTCTCCAGAACACAGATGTTTCTTTCAGCCTTCGCCTGGATACCCTGTTACAATTCTGTAAAGCCGTCAGATTTCGGTTGCAATATTCTAAATTGTCTTGTATATTGATAGTTGCTGTCGGATGATTCCAGAAGGCAGAGGCTCCCGCTTCTGCTGCCGGAAATCCGCATACAGAATTTTTCCGCAAAATGATTGTACAGGAGGAATTATGGAACTACAGTTTAAACCGGTCACTGAGAAAAACCGGAAGGAAATCCTGAGCCTTGAGCTCAGGGAAGACCAGAAGAAATTTATCGAATCGATAGAGAACTGTCTGTCTGAGGCAGATTCCCACTCCTGCTGGCATGCGGTGGGCATCTATGACGGAAATGTCCTTATTGGCTTTGCCATGTACGGCCTGTTCTGGGAATATCTTCCATTCGGACGTCTGTGGCTTAACCGCTTTCTCATTGACCGCCGTTATCAGAGTATGGGATACGGAAAAGCAGCCCTTATGGATCTTCTGAAAAGGTTGTGGAAAAAATACCACCGCAAACATATTTATCTGAGCGTCACAGATGATAATCAGACCGCTTCAGCCCTCTACCATCACTTTGGCTTTGCCTACACCGGGGAGAGGGATATGCGCAACGAGCGGGTTATGGTACTTAAAATCGCATAGCAGCCGCCTCCGCAGCTGAATATGACTTTTGCAATATACAGGAGTCGTGGTTCTTTTCTCTGAGTTTTCAGAGCAGGATAAAAAAAGGTACTGAAACTGCGGCAAACCGGAGAAGAAAATCAAAAGAGGGCATCCCACAGAGTCTGACACTGTGGAACTCCCTCTCCTTTGATTTTCAGAACTTTAAAAAAATATACGGCAGGCGCATTTTTCCGTAACACTGCCCTAATAGATCCCGCAGCAGCAGAAAGACAAACGTTTGAAGGGCCGCAGCAGAATCCCTGCAATATGCCTGTTAAAGTCCGTAATTGAATTCACAGATTCCTATATTTCCGTTTTCATCCTCAGACAGAACCACATTCGCACCGTCTGGATCTCCAACCGTCATCTTCCCGTCTTCAATTGCAATGGAGTCCACATCACAGGAACCCACCGCCTCCAGCAGCTCATCTGTGTACAGCTTATCCAGTCCAAGCGCGTCCAGGTCCTTTAGCCCCTTAAGTTCCACCGGTTCCTCAAAATTCACACGCACCGGATAGTTCAAAAGCCCATCCAGATATTCTGTGGTGAGTCCTGTGGTTATCTCCATCTGAACCACAGAGGCTGAGGAGCGGAACAGCGCTTCTGTCATGTCTTCTTCCTCATCCCCCTGTGTCTCTGTATCTGTCTCTTCACCTGCATCAGTACTAATCTCTATCTCTTCGGAAGGCTCCGGCCCCTGTACCTGGCTGCTCTTTCCAGAGCAGGCAGCCAGGCTCAGGGAAATAGCAGCGGCTCCTGTCAGTAAAAGTAATTTTCTCATCGTTTTCCTCTTTTCTCTGTCACGGATATCCAGTTTGACAAATATTTTCTGATTAATTCAGATATTTTCAGTTTTTGTTACCGGTAATGACACTATACACAATTCTTATCCCGGTGTCAATGAAATCAGCTCCGTTTAAAAAAACCGTAAGAACTCTTAAGAGCATGATTTGAATGGAAATACACGGCTCTCCAGACAGACCGATGCCTTATGCCTCCTCCTTTTTTCCGTTGACAATCACTACCCCGGCACATACCAGAATAAGAGCAGCCAGGTTTTTCAGACTGAACGCCTGCCCTCCCTCATGGAGGAAAACAGCTGACAGAAGAACGCCTATGACCGGATTCATGAAGCCGTAAATTGCCACTCTTGAGGCAGGATTATACTTGAGGAGAATGCCCCAGACAGAATAAGCCGCAGCCGACACAAACGCAAGATAAATGAGAATTCCCGCAGATGCAGCGTGAAAGTTCCCCGGTCTTCCCCCGAGCAGAAAACCAAATGCTGTGAGGATCAGACCTCCAAGCAGGAACTGCCATCCGCTGAGCATAACCGGATCCTCTTCTTTCGAATACCGCTTCATAAAAACTGTTGAGAACGCATATGACAGAGAAGAACAGAGCACAAAACCCTCCCCCGAGAGCCGGAAGGAAAACTCCATTCCCCCCTGTCCCAGATTTGCGGCTACTACGCCTGCCAGGCCTGCAGCGCAGCCCAGAATCTTATTTCCCGTCAGCTTCTCCTGCCTGAATAAAAGTCCCGCAATCAATATGACAAACAGGCTGTTGGCTCCCACAATGATCGAGCCCTTAACGCCGCTGGTATTTGCCACGCCCAGATAAAAAAACGTATACTGAAGCACTGTCTGAAGCATGGACAGCTTCACGATCTTTGGCACAGCTTTCGAGGAGGGGACAAGAAGTCTTCTCTCAGCAAGGCTTCCGAATATCAGAACCAGAAGTCCTGCCAGAAAAAAACGATATCCCGCAAACACAATCTGGCTGCCCTGTGCGTCGGAAGGGATCTCCAGCAGCTGGTATCCTATTTTGATTCCCGGAAACGCGCTCCCCCAGAGTGCACAGCAAAAGACTGCCAAGACGCCTAAAATCACCGGTCTTTGAAAGGCAGACCCCTGTCTTTGTGCCGTCCTTTCTCTCTCCCTCTCTGTCTCTTTTGTTAATTGCAACTGAGCCATACTCTCCGTTATCTCCTCTCTGAAAAAATGGCCGGCTTTCTTCGCCGGCCAGTCTTTCTCTATTTTATTTGTCTGTTTAAACTCCCTGCCGCAAAAGGTTTCCTCTTCCAGATGGGAAAAAAACTTTCCGCCGGCTCCTTTCTCTGAAGGCCTGTGTCACCTTCTCGAATTTCGAAACAGTGACCAGATTAGTAAGATAATCAGAATCGGAGTGGCATAGCGGAACAGAAGGGCAAAAATACCTCCGATAATAGACAGGACAGAGATCATCACCAGTATCACAACTGCAAAAATCAGGAATTTCCAGTACCACTTGTTCAAGTTAAAATAGTGGAAGCCTGTGCGCTGTTTTTCCTGTCTGTCATAGCCTGTATCATACTCCCGGCCAAATCCCTGGGAGCCGTATCCGGAATAGGAACTTTCCTGGCTCTCATACTCACCGGCTCCGCTGGTATCGATAATCGTCTTTGCAATAAGACGGGGACTCCCTATCTCTTCAATCACCTCAGACTCTGAGCGCCCCTTCGCCACCTCCTGGGAAATATAGTTATCATAGTAGCGGAGGTTATCGGAAACTGCCCCTGCCGGAATTTCCCCCTTCAGTGACGCCTCCAGCTCCTTTAAAAATTCTGCTTTTCTCATGTATATGCTTCTCCTAATATTTTGCCGTTACACTGCTTTTCTGACAGAATAATAGTATCACAAATCAGTTTTTTTAGCCAGCCCTGAAAATGCTGTAAACCGTATCTTCCCTCTCCCCTGCTGTCCTGCTATAATAGAGGGCATAAACCCCTATGAAGGGCAGGGCCGGACAGCCGGCAGAAACGAAGGCAGAGAGTTTCTGAAACTGCCGCTTCTAAATTACAACCAAGGAGGAAACCATATGATTACTGAAGCCATCTCTCCCTCTGAGGAGCTGTACGTCTTCGGCACAGGAAATGCCGCAGTCACCCATTGCTACAATACCTGTTTTGCGATCCGGACTGAGACTTATGTGCCTGACAGCGGCTCCCGGGAAGAATTTTTCATGGTGGACACAGGCGGCGGAAACGGGATTCTCGGGATTCTGGAGCGCATGAATGTATCTCTTTTTCACATCCATCATATTTTTATCACCCACGAACACATCGATCATCTGTTAGGCATTGTCTGGATGGTGCGCATGATCGGCACGCAGATGAAAAAGGGAAGTTATGAGGGAACGCTGTCCATCTACTGCCATGACGGCCTTGTGGAAACCATAAAGACCATCTGCCGCCTGACCCTGCAGAAAAAGTTCTATGATTTAATAGGCGACAGAATCCTTCTGATTCCAGTGAGTGACGGGGAAACACGGGAAATTCTCGGCTATCCGGTCACTTTTTTTGACATCCACTCTACGAAAGCCAGGCAGTTTGGCTTTACTTTCGTGCTTAAAAGCGGAAAAAAGCTCACCTGCACCGGAGATGAACCCTTAAGCGAGCTGTGCGAGCCTTATGTCAGAGACAGCTTCTGGCTCCTCCACGAGGCCTTCTGCCTCTACAGTGAGAGAGAGCAGTTTTCTCCTTACGAAAAACATCACAGCACAGTCAGAGAAGCCTGCCAGCTGGCTGAACGGCTGCATATCCCAAATCTTGTGCTCTGGCACACCGAGGAGAAGAACCTCAGCCGCCGCAAAATTCTCTACACAGCGGAGGGAAGAAACTACTACAGCGGAAACCTGTTTGTGCCTGATGACGGGGAGATTCTGAAGCTTTAGGGCTCCTTCACCGGTTTCATCCCGTCAGGACCTGCCCCAGCATATGACGCAGGCACCCACCCTTACTTGTCTCTGCTCTCCTTCTGCTGTTCCCCCTGATCGATCTTTCGATCCACAAGATGATAGAAGGTCATGGTGGTTGTGGCTACCAGCTTTTCCCTGTCGTCAAAAATCTGGCAGTCACAGACGGAAAAGGTCCTCCCATATTTCACCTCTCTGGCTTCTGCTGTCATCTTTCCATCGGGCTTTCCCGGGCGCAGAAAATTAATGGAGCCATTTACTGTAGTCACTCTGTGCCCATGGCCCATGATGGCAGCCCCTGACACTGTGTCTGCCAGGGAAAACAGACAGCCGCCATGAATGATTCCAAGGGGATTCAGATGCCATTCCTTTACCTCCATCTCTCCCCTGGCGAACCCCTCGCCCCTCTCGACAATCCGAATTCCAAGAGCATCTCTAAAACCTGCAGAGTCTGTCTTCTGCTCTGCACCGCTGTTTTCTTTCCCCTGTCCTTCTGTGTTTTTTTCCTTTTCTGTGCAATCGTTGTAATGATCTCTGATCAGTTCCATTTCTTTTATCTCCTTTATCTGTCCTCGCAGCCTCCGGCAGAGGCTGCGCCCGGATTTCAGCAGCAAAGGCTGAAACCGGTATGCGCAGGTATAATGACCGCTTTGCAGTCATTATACCACATCCTTCATCCTTCAGAAAAACGAATGTCACGTTTTGTCATAAGCGAAGCCATGTCCTCATATGATTATAATAAGCATTTTCGGCCGGACGAAGCGTTTTCCGGCTCTTTTATTGGAGGGATGTCCTTGCACAGAGCATGGAAACGAATTTCTGATACTTATGAACGGATTCTGCTTTTCTTTTACCGCAGACGCACCGGGCTTCTCATAGCAGCCGAGATTCTGGCCTTCTGCATCCTGATGGGAGGCTGGTACCTCAAATCAAATCCCGCTTCCCCTGCCCTCTCCAGTCTCCTCTCCCTGCTCCCCGGCACGGAGGGCTCAGAGGAGGGCAAGGAGAAGGATTTCATCAAATGGGTAGATTTTGACGTGCCGGAAGCGGCGCTGACTAAGGCCTTCCGCTATGATGTAGACACCTGCCAGCAGCAGATCCATCTGAACTGGATTGAGCTTCTGGCCTATCTCGGGGCAAAATACGGAGGCAATTTTTCCAATTACAGGGAGGCCGATATGGATACGGTGGCATCAAGTCTTCAAAGCGGAGCTTCCATGGAACAGCTCACCGCCTCCATGAAATACTACCCTTATTACCTGGAAGCCTACACGGCAGTCCTCGGCGGAATGGTTGGTTATTACGAAATCGAAATACCGGCCTCCGAGGCTCCTCCCTTTGCCCTGGCAGACGCTCAGATCTATGAATCGAATCCGGCAGCCGGGCAGACACAGTCAGGCGGTGAAAGCGCCCAGAGCCCAGCGCCCGAAAAGGTGTGGGTGACAAAATACGGCCTGAAAGCCTTCCTTCCCATTGCCAAAAATTTCCCCTACTCCGACTACAATGACTTTGGCGTTTCCCGCTCCTACGGCTACAGCCGGAAGCATCTGGGCCACGATATGATGGGGCAGACGGGAACTCCCATTATTGCGGTGGAATCCGGCTATGTGGAATCCCTGGGCTGGAACCAGTACGGAGGCTGGCGAATCGGAATCCGCAGCTTCGACAAGAAGCGGTACTACTATTACGCCCATCTGCGCAAGGATTACCCCTACCAGAGCACACTGAGCGAGGGAAGCATTGTGACCGCCGGAGACGTGATCGGGTATATGGGGCGCACCGGCTACAGCGCTTCGGAAAATACCAACAATATTGACAAGACGCATCTCCACTTTGGCCTTCAGCTTATTTTTGACGAATCTCAGAAAGAAGGGAACAATGAAATCTGGGTGGACTGCTATGAACTGATGAAATTCCTGTCCATCAACCGCTCTGAGGCTGCAAAAGTAGAGGGCACGAAGGAGTGGTCCCGGGTCTACGATATGAAGGACCCTTCAGTCACTGCCATCCAGTCCGGAGTGGAAAACGGGCCGTCAGACTGAAAAGAACCGGCGCATGGATGATCTCACAATCACCATGCGCCGGCTCATACCCAGAAGCCTAATCATGAAGCTGTATCTCGGTCCCCTGACCCC
Source organism: Clostridium sp. AM29-11AC (assembly GCF_003480545.1). Lineage (NCBI taxonomy): Bacteria > Bacillati > Bacillota > Clostridia > Eubacteriales > Clostridiaceae > Clostridium > Clostridium sp. AM29-11AC. The sequence goes on along the minus strand of NZ_QUJI01000008.1, from coordinate 50,502 downwards.
TGTTCCTGACAGGCTCTGTACGTTTTTCACGAAGCTGCCTACTCGGCGCTGTTATCCTCCGGGACAATCAGATTCAGGAAGAATACAATCAGGAAGGATACCATCAGGGAACTTCCGAAAATGTTTTTAATCAGCTGCGGACAGAACTGAAGGATGGAAGGCACGCTGTCAATTCCGATGCCGATGGCCAGGGCAATCCCCACAATCATCTTGTTCCTGTAATTTAAAGGCTGTTCTCCCAAAAGCTGAATTCCTGACATGGTAATGGCCGCAAATACGGTCACCGTAGCTCCGCCTAACACCGGCTGCGGAATTGTCGCCATCAGCGCGCTGAACTTGGGGCATAAACCGGCTGCCAGCATAATCACGCCCACAATCAGGAACACCTTTTTTGCCACTACCCTGGTGGTACAGATAAGTCCCACGTTCTGGCTGTACGGATCTGTAGGCAGACCGCCGATGCAGGCTCCAATCATACCACAGATGCTCTGTCCCTTAATCGCGCCGCCCAGCTCCCGATCCGTGGCCTCTCTTCCAAAGCCGCCCATAGCGGTGGAGGACACATCGCCGATCGTCTGTACGGCCTGAACCACATACATCAGAACCATCATAATAATGGCATCCGGCGGGAACTCAAGCCCAAAGTAAAACGGCCTCGGCAGAGCAAAGAAGCCCGCCTGTCCCACCTGGTTGAAGCTGACCATATCTCCCATCGCCAGGGCAATCACATAGCCCACGGCAATTCCTATCAGCATTCCCGATACCTTAACGTAGCCCTTTCCAAGAAGGCTGCATGCAAGAGTGACCGCCAGTGTCACTATCGCCAGAATCCAGAACTGGCCGGAGCCGAAGGTTCCGTCTGCCTGCGCTCCGGAACCGCCGCCCATGTAGGTGATGGCTGTCTTATAGAGAGACAGACCAATACTTAAAACAACGGTTCCGCTGACAATGGGAGGGAAAAATTTCCGCAGTTTTCCCATAAACATGCCGATAAAAATTGACAGAAACCCGGCCACAAGCTGTGAGCCGAAGATAGCGGCAATTCCGTGCTGAGTTCCTATCATCGTCAGGATCGGCATATAGGCAAAGGCAACTCCCATTACACTTGGAAGTCCCATTCCAAATCCCCAGACAGGGTAGAGCTGAAGCAGGGTGGTGATGCCGCCGATAATCATGGCAGCCTGCGTCAGCATAATCTCTTCCTCTGGCGGAAGGCCCAGGGTCCCCGCAATCAGCATAGGGGGAGTAATGTTTCCCACAAGCATGGCAAGGACATGCTGCATGGCCTGGGGAAACGCAAGTCCGAAGGACGGCTTTCCGTCGAGTCTGAAAAGCTCTGCATTTTTCTTCTGTTCCATCGTGTTTTACCTATCCACTTTCCTCAAATTTCCACAGTGGACAATATCACACGCAAATTGCTCTGTCAACAGACCTGTCCATGGATTTAACAGTATCTTAACACCCCTCTGAGCTTCCCTCTCCTGACTGAAAATCCTACCGGATCACCCGGACACGCTTCATTCCGCTGATCTTTTTCAGCTTTTCGATGGTTTCGCTGTCTGCCTCTGTCTCCAGATCGATCAGCGTATAGGCATATTTGTCGCGGCTCTTGTTGACCATGTTGGCAATATTCATATCCGTTGCGGCCAGGATAGCTGAAATCTGGCCAATCATGTTCGGAATATTCCTGTGGAGGAGAGCCACCCGGCTCACGGAAGCGCACACGCCCATATCGCAGTCGGGATAGTTAACGGAATGATGGATATTTCCATTTTCCAGATAGTCCATCAGCTCCTTTACAGCCATCACTGCGCAGTTGTCCTCCGACTCCTCCGTGGATGCGCCCAGATGGGGAGTCGCAATCACATGCTCCATCTCCATAACAGCGGGATTTGGGAAATCCGTCACGTAGCGCTTTACCTTTCCGGAGGCCAGCGCCTCCTTCATATCAGCGTCATTTACCAGCAGATCCCTGGCAAAATTCAGGATCACCACACCGTCCTTCATCTTTCCGATGCTCTCTTTTCCAATCATCCCTCTGGTGGAATCAAGGAGCGGCACATGGACGGTAATATAGTCGCACTCACTGTAGATGGCGTCAATATCTGTGATATGGCGCACATCCCTGGAAAGCATCCAGGCTGCGCTGACAGAGATAAACGGATCATAGCCGAGCACCTCCATTCCGAGGGATGCCGCCGCATTGGCCACCTCCGCTCCGATGGCTCCCAGGCCGATCACACCCAGCTTCTTTCCCCGGATCTCTGTCCCCGCAAACGCTTTTTTGGCTTTTTCCATATCTTTTGCGATATTTTCATTGCCGGCATTCTCGCGGCACCAGCCAATGCCTCCTGTCACGTCCCTGGCAGCCAGAAGCATCCCGGCAATCACCAGCTCCTTGACACCGTTGGCGTTGGCTCCCGGGGTGTTAAACACCACAATCCCCCGGGCTGCACACTCGTCTAATGGAATATTGTTGACCCCGGCTCCGGCTCTTGCCACTGCTCTGAGACTTTCGGGGAACTCCATCCCGTGCATGGAAGCGCTTCTGACCAGAATGCCGTCTGCCTCCTCCATCCGATCCGTCATCTCATATCCATCTGTAAAAAGCTCTGTCCCGTATCTGGAAATCGGGTTCAGGCAATGAATCTTTCTCATGTTTCGTCCTCCCTGCGCCTTTTCTTCTGTCTGCTCTACAGATTCTGATTCCGGGCCTCAAAATCCCTCATAAATTCCACCAGCTTTGCCACTCCCTCCTCAGGCATGGCATTGTAAATACTTGCCCTCATTCCTCCGACCGTTCTGTGTCCCTTCAGATTGACAAATCCGGCTTCCTTTGCTTCCTTGATGAATTTCGCATCCAGCTCCTCAGAGTCTGTCACAAACGGCACATTCATCAGAGAGCGATCCTTCTTCTCCACGGTTCCGCGAAACAGTCTGCTCTCATCCAGGAAATCATAGAGAATCTTTGCCTTTCTCTCATTTATCTCCTTCATAGCCTCAAGACCGCCCTGCTTTTTCAGCCACTTGAAAACTTTTCCGCACATATAGATGCAGTAGGTAGGCGGGGTATTATAGAGAGAGTCATTGTCCGCGTACGTCTTATAGCGCAGCATGGTAGGTGTCCCCGGCAGAACGTCCTCGGTAATCAGATCCTCCCTGACTATGGCAATGGCCATACCGGCGGGCCCTACGTTCTTCTGAACGCCTCCCCAGATGATCCCGAACTTTGAAACGTCCAGGGGCTCAGAGAGAAAGCAGGACGAAACGTCTGCCACCAGAGGCTTTCCCTTGGTGTCGGGAAGCTCGTGAAACTTGGTTCCGTAGATGGTATTGTTCAGGCAGATATACACATAGTCTGCCTTGTCATCCACCGGAAGATCCGAGCAGTCGGGAATGTAGCTGAAGGTTTTGTCCTCGCTGGACGCAATGGCATTGGCCGTCCCGTAGAGCTTCGCCTCCTGCCATGCCTTCTTAGCCCACTGGCCTGTTATAATGTAGTCTCCCACTCTGTTTTTCATCAGGTTCATGGGAACCATGGCAAACTGCACATGGCCGCCGCCCTGGATAAACAGCACCTTGTAGTTGTCGGGAATATTCATAAGTTCTCTCAGATCCTTCTCTGCCTCGTCGAGAATATCCTGAAAATCCCTGGAGCGGTGGCTCATCTCCATCACTGACATCCCGCAGCCCCTGTAATCCATCATCTCTGCTGCCGCTTCTCTCAACACTTCCTCAGGCATAACTGCCGGCCCTGCCGAAAAATTGTAGACTCTGCTCATATTCGCTCCTCCTCTTATCCTTTTTCATACTCATTTGGGGAATTTCCCTGGCATTTCAGACGGCTCTCCCTTTTTCTGCCGTTTCCTTCCTCTGCCTTATTTTTCCCGGCCCCTTATCTTGCCTCGATTCTCAGATCGATCTCGTCAAAGGCGTCCTCATTGGGCTTGCCTGCCGGAACCATGGGGAATACCTTGTCGTCGCTTCCGATCTGGCAGTCGATGACCACCGGTATGTTCAGCTTCAGAGCCTCCCGAAATGCCGGTTCAAATTCTTCCTTCTTCGTCACCCGGAAGGCCCTTGCGCCGAGCCCCTCCGCAACCTTCACAAAATCCACCTGATCGTCCAGAACCGTCTGGGAATAGCGCTTGCCGTAGAACAGTGTCTGCCACTGGCGCACCATTCCGAGAACATGGTTGTTCAGCACAATCTGGATAATCGGAATATTGTAGCGGGTTGCCGTTGCCACCTCGTTCATGTTCATCCGGAAGCAGCCGTCACCTGCAATATTGATAACCGTCTTATCCCTGCAGCCCATCTTTGCGCCGATGCAGGCGCCCAGGCCGTATCCCATGGTCCCCAGGCCGCCGGAAGAGAGGAAGGTTCTGGGCTTTTTGAATTTATAGTACTGTGCAGCCCACATCTGGTGCTGGCCCACATCTGTGGTGATAATGGCGTCTCCCTCCGTAATCTCATAAATTTTCTCGATGACATACGGGCCTGTCAGAATTTCCTTATTATAGCGCAGAGGATACATGTCCTTCATGCGCTCTATGTGGGCGATCCATTCATCATGGTTCATGGGATCAAGCCTTGCATTCAGCCGCCTTAAGATCACCTTCACATCTCCGATCACGCTGGCGTTGGTCCTGATGTTCTTGTTGATCTCAGCGGGATCCACATCGAGCTGAAGGATCTTTGCCTTCCTTGCAAAGCGGGAGGAATCTCCCACCACACGGTCGCTGAACCTGGCTCCCACGACAATTAACAGGTCGCACTCTGCCACGCCGAAATTGGAGGTCTTTGTCCCGTGCATTCCGATCATGCCGGTGTAGAGCTCATCTGTTCCGTCAAAAGCTCCCTTTCCCATAAGGCTGTCTGTCACCGGCGCCTGAATCTTGTGGGCAAAGGCTCTCAGCTCCTCGGAGGCATTGGCTAAGACGGCTCCTCCACCGACGAAGATAAAGGGCTTTCTGGACTCCCGTATCATGGTAAGTGCCGCTTCCAGATCCTCCTCTGTGATCGTATCAGACTGAGGCTTTACCTCCTCCGGCTCCTGCCTCTCATACTCACACTCTGCGGAGGTTACGTCCTTAGTGATATCCACCAGAACCGGGCCCGGCCTGCCGCTCCTTGCGATCCGGAAGGCTCTCCGGATCACATCGGCCAGCTTTGTCACATCCTTTACAATAAAATTGTATTTCGTGATAGGCATTGTTACGCCTAAAATATCGATTTCCTGGAAACTGTCCTTGCCCAGCAGATTCACCCCTACATTGCAGGTGATGGCTACAATGGGGATGGAGTCCATATAGGCGGTGGCGATTCCCGTCACCAGATTCGTAGCCCCCGGGCCTGAGGTGGCCAGGCAGACGCCCACCCGGCCTGTTGCCCTGGCATAGCCGTCAGCCGCATGGGCCGCCCCCTGTTCGTGTGATGTCAGTATATGCGTAATTTCATCCTGATGCTTGTAGAGCGCGTCGTAGATATTCAGGATAGAGCCGCCCGGATACCCGAAAACTGTATCCACTCCCTGCTCCTTCAGGCATTCGATGACAATTTCTGATCCATTTAACTTTTTCATCTGCCTCTCCTTTTTGTTCCCTGTCTTATTTGCTTTTTGGAATCTCCAGCACAGCCCCCCTGTTCCCGCTTGTCACCATGGACGCATAGCGGGCCAGATAGCCGGTGGTCACCTTCGGCTCCCTTGGCTGCCATTTTTCCCTTCTTCTTTCCAGCTCCTCATCGGATACAAGCACATTCAGGGAGTGATTGTCAATGTCGATGGAGATCCGGTCTTCCTCTTCTACCAGGGCAATGGGGCCTCCCACAGCCGCCTCAGGCGAAACGTGCCCGATAGACGCTCCTCTGGAGGCGCCTGAAAATCTTCCGTCTGTGATGAGAGCGACGCTCTCTCCCAGACCCATCCCCGCGATGGCGGAGGTAGGGTTTAACATCTCTCTCATGCCGGGTCCTCCCTTTGGACCCTCATAGCGGATAATCACCACATCGCCTGCCACAATCTTTCCTCCCTTGATAGCGGCAATGGCATCCTCCTCGCAGTCAAACACCCTTGCAGGGCCTTCGTGCCTGAGCATCTCCGGGGCCACCGCAGACCGCTTTACAACGGCTGTATCAGGGGCCAGGTTTCCTCTCAGAACTGCAATTCCCCCTGTCTTGCTGTAGGGGTTGTCAACAGGCCTGATTACCTCCGGATCTCTGTTTGCGCAGCCCTCGATATTTTCTCCCACCGTCTTTCCTGTCACAGTCATGCAGTCCAGATTCAGCAGGCCTTTTTTAGACAGCTCATTCATGACCGCATAGACGCCGCCGGCCTCGTTTAACTCTTCGATATAGGTGGGGCCAGCCGGAGCCAGGTGACACAGGTTCGGAGTCCTTGCACTGATCTCATTGATCAGATCCATATTCAGATCAATGCCTGCCTCGTGGGCAATGGCCGGAAGATGAAGCATACTGTTTGTGGAACATCCCAGGGCCATATCCACAGTCAGGGCATTTAAGAAGGCCTTCTCCGTCATAATATCCCTTGGCCGGATGTTTTTCTCATACATCTCCATGACCTTCATGCCGGCGTGCTTGGCCAGCTTGATTCTCTCAGAATAGACAGCCGGGATCGTTCCGTTTCCGCGAAGTCCCATTCCGAGAGCCTCTGTCAGACAGTTCATGCTGTTGGCCGTATACATGCCGGAGCAGGAGCCGCAGGTAGGGCAGACCTTATTCTCGTACTCGGTCAGCTCCTCCTCTGTGATTTTTCCGGCTGCATAGGCTCCCACTGCCTCAAACATGCTGGAAAGGCTTCTCTTCTTCCCGTTTACATGGCCTGCCAGCATAGGACCGCCGCTGACAAACACAGTGGGCACATTAACCCTGGCGGCGGCCATCAGAAGGCCAGGCACATTTTTGTCACAGTTGGGAACCATCACAAGAGCGTCAAACTGGTGGGCAAGAGCCATACACTCCGTAGAATCGGCAATCAGATCTCTGGTCACCAGGGAATACTTCATGCCCACATGCCCCATGGCAATGCCGTCACATACCGCAATCGCGGGAAATACCACGGGAGTTCCCCCTGCCATGGCCACACCCAGCTTCACTGCCTCCACAATCTTGTCAAGGTTCATATGTCCCGGCACAATTTCATTGTAGGAGCTGACAATTCCCACCATGGGCTTTTTCATTTCCTCCGGTGTCATGCCGAGAGCATTTAAAAGGGATCTGTGGGGAGCTGCCTGGGATCCCTTTTTCACTGCGTCACTCTTCATATCTGTTGTCTCCTTTTCTCTCATATTTTCAATTACTGGAATGATACTGGAAGCGCTGTTCAACCGTCTCTGCCTCTCTGTGCAGCACTCTGGCTGTCCGCGGCTCCCTCCCGATTTATGGAAAATGCTGCCAAGGGGCTCTCAGGTCCCCTGGCAGCGTGCTGTTTCAGTGTAAAACGTCTCTCCATGCTGTCGCTGCAAGCAGCTTACAGCCGTCTACCGAATCCGCTGGCAGATCAACTCTCCCATCTGTCCGGTTCCCACCTGGACACAGCCTTCTGACATAATGTCGGCTGTCCTGTATCCCTCTTTCAGCACCTGCTTTACGGCTTTTTCCACAGCCTCTGCCTCCTTATCCAGGTCAAAGGAGTAGCGCAGCATCATGGCCGCTGAGAGAATGGTTGCGATGGGGTTTGCAATATCCTTTCCCGCAATGTCCGGCGCTGAACCATGGCTGGGCTCGTAGAGTCCGAACTTTCCCTCATTCATGCTGGCAGAGGACAGCATCCCGATGGAGCCTGTGATCATGCTGGCCTCATCAGACAGAATATCGCCGAACATGTTCTCAGTGAGGATCACGTCAAACTGGCCCGGGTTCATCACCAGCTGCATGGCACAGTTGTCAACCAGCATGTGTGTCAGGGTCACCTCCGGATAATCCCCGGCCACCTCCTCCACTACCTTTCTCCAGAGCCTGGAAGAGTCCAGCACATTGGCCTTATCTACGCTGGTCACATGCTTCTTCCTCTTCATGGCAATATCGAATGCCTTTACTGCTATTCTGCGGATCTCATTTTCATTATAAACCAGGGTGTCAACAGCTGTGGTGACTCCGTCGACCTCTTTCGTGTAGCGCTCGCCAAAGTAGAGTCCTCCTGTAAGCTCCCGCATAATCACCATGTCGAAGCCGTCACCGATGATCTCGGATTTCAGCGGACAGGCTCCTGCAAGCTCCCCGTAAAGGCAGGCCGGCCGGATATTGGCAAACAGGCCCAGGCCCTTTCTGATGGCCAGGAGTCCCGCCTCCGGGCGCAGGTTCGGTGCCGCATCATACCATCTGGAATTGCCCACATTTCCTCCCACTGCTCCTAACAGGACGGAATCACTCTTCCTTGCCGTTTCAAGGGCTTCATCCGTCAGCGGCACTCCGTGCGCGTCGATGGAAACGCCTCCCATCAGAACCTCTGTGTAGTCAAAACTGTGCCCATAGACCTCTCCAATCCTGTCCAGTACACGGCACGCCTCCCTGACAATCTCCGGTCCGATCCCGTCACCCGGAATCACTGCAATGTTGTAATTCATCCTGCCTCTCTCCTTTACTACCTGGTTTTTCGAGCGATATTTTTCGTGCTTCTTTCCATAATATCTTATTTATCCGCATTTTTCAACTGTATGACAGCTATTTGCAGAGAAATAACTATAAGAATTTGGAATTTATCGTATAACCTGGAGTTATTTCTGATCACAAAAGGAGCCAGTCCCGGGCATGCACCTGGGAACGGCTCCTCTTCGTGACTGCATCTGTTTAAAATTACAGCTCCGGCTTCTCAACCTGAACAATCGCATCCTTGCGCATGGGAATACGGCAGTTCTTGTTGCTGCCAAATTCCACGATTACAGTGTCATCTGTCATGTCGATGATCACACCGTACATTCCGCTGGATGTTAAAACGCTGTCGCCGACTGCCACACTGGCCAGAAGCTCCTGCATTTTTTTCTTCTCTTTTTTCTGAGGTCTGATAGCGATAAAGTACATAAGTCCAATAAGAAAGACAAAATACACTATCCATCCTGCTGTGCCCATGTTTTTTCCTCCTTAATCCAGATCCGCCGCCTCGCTGCGAAATCTTAATTTTTCTCTCCCGCTGCCATGCCGGAGAGCTTTCTCTCCTTGTACTCTGCATAGCAGTGATTGTCGATTGCGTCGCGAATCTCCTCCATCATTTTATTATAAAAATATAAATTATGCAAGACACATAATCGCATACCGAGCATTTCTTTTGCCTTCATCAGATGGCGGATATATGCCCGGCTGTAGGAACGGCAGGCCGGACACTGGCAGCCCTCCTCGATCGGCCTCGGATCCAGCTCGTATTTGGCATTGAACATGTTGAGCTTTCCGTGGTTGGTATACACATGGCCGTGGCGGCCGTTTCTGGACGGATAAACGCAGTCAAAAAAGTCTACGCCTCTGTCCACTGCCTCCAGAATATTGGCAGGGGTTCCCACTCCCATCAGATAGGTTGGCTTGTTTTCCGGCAGGTGGGGAACGACGGCATCCAGAATCCGGTACATTTCCTCATGGCTCTCTCCCACTGCCAGTCCTCCCACTGCGTACCCGTCTAAATCAAGAGCTCCTATTTCCTCCGCATGGGAAATCCGGATGTCCTCATAGACCGCTCCCTGGTTGATTCCAAAGAGAAGCTGCTCTCTGTTCACTGTATCGAGAAGGCTGTTTAACCGCTCCATCTCAGCTTTGCACCGCTTAAGCCACCTGGTGGTGCGTTCTACGGAATTCTGTACATACTCGCGGCTGGCCTTGCTGGGCGGGCACTCGTCGAAAGCCATGGCGATAGTAGAGCCCAGGTTCGACTGGATCTGCATGCTCTCCTCCGGTCCCATGAAGATCTTCCTGCCGTCAATGTGGGAGTTAAAATACACTCCCTCCTCCTTGATTTTTCGCAGCCCTGCCAGGGAGAAAACCTGAAATCCGCCGGAATCGGTGAGGATCGGGCGATCCCAGTGCATAAATTTGTGAAGGCCGCCGAACTCCCTGATCAGCTTGTCCCCCGTTCTCACATGCAGGTGATACGTATTTGAAAGCTCCACCTGGGTTCCGATTGTCTTTAAATCGTCTGTGGAGACGGCTCCCTTGATCGCCGCCACAGTCCCCACATTCATGAACACAGGCGTCTGTATTGTTCCGTGGACGGTTTTCATCTGCGCTCTCTTTGCGCGCCCGTCCTTTGCCAGAATCTTGTATTCCATCTTCTTTCTCCTGACTTTTTGCTTCAGTTGACAGTTTCTCAAACATCAAAGTGAATTATGTCATCTCAGCCAAAAAGAGAAGCAGGGAAGCGCTGCTTTCGCCCGGCAGGCTGATCTGCGCTCCCCTTCGCTGCTTCTCTTTTTGTTTTCTTTTTTTATCTCTTTTATTTACTGTTTCTTTTTATTTTTCTTTTTTTCCTTGGCTTCCTTCTCTCTGGCCCTTGCCTCCTCCTTAGCGGCTGCAAGTGCTTTTTCCCTTCTGCGGTTCATCTCAAACCACAGGGAGCCTGCCAGGCAGACTGAGGAGTAGGTTCCGCAGACAATGCCGACCATCAGCGGAAGGGCAAACTCACGGATAGAGGAAACGCCCATGATATAGAGTATCAGAACCATCACAAAGGTTGTCAGAGACGTATTGACACTTCGCGTAAAGGTCTGAGTAATGCTCTGATTCAGGATCTCCTCCATGCTCTGATCGTGTTTCCTCTCCTTCAGATTTTCTCTGACACGGTCGAAGATAACGATTGTCGCATTGATGGAATATCCCACAATGGTGAGGATGCAGGCGATAAAGGTGGATCCTACAGGCCATTTGAACGCCGCATAGCAGGCAATCACAACCAGCACGTCATGCACCAGAGCCAGAACGGAGCTGGCAGCAAAACGGATGTTCTTGAACCGGAACCAGATGTAGATTAACATGCAGACTGTTGCAATGACAACTGCCACGATGGCATCCTGCTTCATCTCCTGGCTCACAGCGCCTGAAATACTTTCAGCAGTGATCTTTCCTTCCTCCACACCGAAGTTATCCTGCATAACCTTCTCAAACTCCTCGCGCTCTTCCATGTTCAGAGTTCTCGTCTTAATGATCACCTCGTTCGTTCCGGTCACCTTCTGCGTCTGCACATCGGCATCACCGGTGATGTCCTCCACCAGCGGCACAACCTCAGACTCAATGCGTTCCTGGGACAGATTCTCGTTAAAGGTGACGTTTGTGGAGGTTCCTCCCTGAAACTCCATGCTGTAGTTGAATAAATCTCCTGTGGCAGATTTATTGAGCCCCATAAACACAAAACCGGCCACAATAACTGCTGATGACAGGGCGAAGCAGAGCTTCCTGTATTTGAGGAAGGGTTTTGCCGGCTTCTCCCTTTTGATTCCATAGAATTTCGGATTCTGAATTCCCATTTCAAACAGGGCATTCAGGGCAAATCTTGTCACAAACAGGGCTGTAAACATGGACAGGATTATACCGATGGCCAGCGTGGACGCAAACCCCTTTACTGTGCCTGAGCCTCTCCAGAACAGGACAGCAGCCGCGATCAGCGTTGTCACGTTTCCGTCCACGATGGCGGAGAGAGCTTTCTGGAAACCGTTCTGAATCGCTGTCTTAACCGCTTTTCCTGCTCCGATCTCCTCCTTGATTCGCGTAAAGATGATAACATTGGCATCCACAGCCATACCGATAGAGAGAATAATTCCCGCTACACCCGGCAGGGTCAGAGTTACATTGAAGGACACCAGGAGAATGAGAATCAGCCCCACATAGAGGCAGAGGGCAATCACAGATGCAAGTCCCGGAATCAGATAGACCGCAATCATAAACACAGCCACAATGGCAAAGCCCACCACTCCTGCCTTCAGGCTTGTGGTGATGGCCTGCTGTCCCAGCTTCGCGCCGACTACATTGGAGCGGAGCTCTTCAAGCTCCAGGGACAGAGAACCGATACGGATAGTAGACGCCAGGTTCTCCGCCTCCTCAAAGCTTCCGATTCCGTCGATCGTGCACTGGCCTCCTGTGATGGCCTCCTGCACAATCGGAGCGGAAACTACTTCATTGTCGTAGATAATGTAGATTGGCTGTCCCACATTGTTGGTTGTGGCATCGGCAAAGGCCTTTGTTCCCTCCTCTGTGAAGGTAAGTGATACCACATACTCCTTTCCTGTGGTGCCGTCTATCATGCCGGCCTGGGCAGCCGACACCTGATCTCCGGTGAGGATAGTCGTTCCCTCAGAATCCATAAATACCAGGGATCCCGGCTTTCCAAGCTCCGCCAGGATTGCATTCGCATCGGAAACGCCTGGAATGTCGATGTTAATGCGGTCGTTTCCCTCCTGGTAAACCTCCGCCTCTGTGCTGTAATTCTGCACCCTCTGCTGGAGTTTGTAGATCGTATCTTTCATATCCTCCGCAGAAGGATTCTCGTCTTTTGCCTGGTAGGTAATGCTCACGCCTCCCGCCAGGTCAAGGCCCAGCTTGATGTCATCCATATAGCCGTAGCCGAAAAATCCGGCCAGAGCCACAAGGACCAGGAGGAGTGCCAGCCTCAAAAGACCTCTTCCTTTACTGTTCTTCATTGCAATTCTCCTTTACTTCATTTTCATCGGCCAGCGCCGCTTTTATCATGATAGAACACTCAATACGCTTCTTCTGCATCTCGCATCCGATATCATAAGCGTCTGTGATAGAGCCGTGGAAGTTGTAGGAGTTGGCTGCGCAGCCGCCGCTGCAGTAGAATCTGGCAAAGCAGTCCCTGCACTTGTCCTTGGCATAGACATTGCAGAGCTTGAACTCATTGCAGATTTCCGGGTGTGTGATGCCCTCGTCTACATTTCCCAGAAGGAACTTGTCAATTCCCACGAACTGGTGGCACGGATAGAGATCGCCCCATGGGGTGACAGCCAGGTATTCAGTTCCTGAACCGCAGCCGGACAGGCGTTTCGCCACGCACGGTCCCTGGTTTAAATCCAGCATAAAGTGGAAGAAGGTAAAACCCCTTCCCTCCTTATGGCGCTTTACATATTCCTTAGCCAGCTTGTCGTACTCCTCCATGATCTTTGGGAGATCCTCCTCGTGGATGGAGTAGGGCTCCTCAGGGGCAGCCACAACCGGCTCAATGGACATTTTCTCAAAGCCCAGATCGGCAAAGTGCAGCACATCGTCTGCAAAATCCAGATTGTTTCTCGTGAAGGTTCCGCGCACAAAGTAATCCCTGTCTACGCGCAGCTTCGCAAATTTCTGGAATTTCGGGACGATCAGATCATAGCTTCCCTTTCCGTTTCGGAAGGGGCGCATTCTGTCATTGACTTCCTTGCGGCCGTCGAGGCTTAAAACCACGTTGCTCATTTCCTTATTGCAGAACTCCATGATCTCGTCGTTTAACAGAACTCCGTTGGTGGTGAGAGTGAAACGGAATTTCTTGTTGTGGGGTTTCTCCAGGGAACGGCCGTAGGCCACCAGCTGCTTTACCACGTCCCAGTTCATCAGCGGCTCTCCGCCGAAGAAATCTACCTCCAGGTTAATCCGGTTGCCGGAGTTTGCCACCAGGAAGTCTAAGGCTTTCTTTCCCACCTCGTAGGTCATAAGGGCTCTTCTGCCGTGGTACTCTCCCTCCTCGGCAAAGCAGTACCGGCAGGCCAGATTGCAGTCATGGGCAATATGCAGGCACAGGGCCTTTACCACGGTCTTTCTCTTTTTGAAATCAATTACATAGTCCTTATAGATGTCGGCAGTGAAGAGCTGCTCCTGGTCGATCAGCTCCTGAATGTCGGAAAATGCCTCCTCCATCTCCTCCTGCCGGTATTTTCCCTCTAATTTTCTGCAGATCTCCTGCTTTGCCTCCTCCGGGATTTTCTGAGGCTCGGTCAGGTTATCGATCGTTTCAGAAAGAAGTGCGATCATATCATAGAGCAGCGGATCGACCACATGGACAGAGCCGCTGTTCACATCCATTACGATATAGTAACCGTTATTAATATACTGATGAATCACAGATTTTCTCCTTGTCTAATCGTTTAACATTTCTGTCCCCCGGGGCACACCCCCGTGCGGACAAACTAGAGCCCCTGCAACCGGTGAAAATTGCAGGGGCATCAAGCTGCCTTATGACTGCCTGACATTCAGGCACTGTTTCCTTAAACTAGCGATCCTTGTTCTCGCAGCTCTGGTTTCCTACTGTACAGGAAGTCTTGCATGCGGACTGGCAGGATGTCTGACATTCGCCGCAGCCGCCCTTTTTCATTGTATTCTTTAATGTGTTTGTGCTTAAAGTCTTAACGTGCTTCATGCTGTATGCCCTCCTATCATGGATTTCCATATAATTTCGTAGAGATTATATCACATGTTTTCCCTCAGCGCAAGCACAAGCGCAGATGCAGCGGCACCGGAAAAAGCCGGCAGATGCTACCTGTCCGCATACTTTTCGCGAAGCCGGAATATACATGAAACAGATCAAATCAAAATGAGGGGTTTTTATGGGAAAATCAAAACTGCAGGCCATGCTCCGATCGCTTCTGGCTTCCTACCTGCTTACTGCCATATTTCTGGCTGTTCTGGCTTTTCTGCTCTACCGGTTCCGCCTTCAGGAGGCTCAGATCAGCCTGGGCATCAATGTGATTTACATTATCGCCTGCCTGATCGGCGGCATTCTGGCCGGAAAGGCCATCCGCCAGAGGCGCTTTGTCTGGGGACTTCTCTCCGGGGCCCTCTACTTTCTGATCCTTCTGGCCGTTTCCTTTGCCATGAACCGTACTCTGGGCTCTGACACAAAGGAGCTTATGACGGTGTTTCTCATGTGCGCAGGCAGCGGAACTCTGGGAGGGATGCTCAGCTGATTCTCTCTCCCGGCCATTTTCTGCTTTCTCCAGGACATCTGTATCTGTATCAGCTGCATCACGAAGAGAAGGGGAAACGCCCGCACTCCGGCAGGCGTCTCCCCTTCTCCGATCGTCTTTTTTATTCCGGCTTCCAGCTCTGCCTTTTGGCTGTCTGGATTCCGGATTTTTATGAGCGTTCTTTTTTCTCTTCTTTTTTCTTATCTTCCCGCTTTTCCTCCTCTTCCTTGAGGCGGGCAGATACAGCCTGAACCGGGTTCAGAATGTACATATGGATTCGGTCAATCCGGTTTTTTTCCACCCGGTCTACCACCAGACGGACATTGTCAAAAACCACATCCTCCCCCTCCTCGGGAAGGTGGTCGAGAAGGCCGATGACAAGGCCCCCCAGGGAGTCATAGTCCTCTGATTCCAGCTTAAGCTCCAGCCGATCATTCAGGTCGTCGAGCTTCATGGAACCCTCCACCACGTACTCGTTCGGTGCAACCTCCACCAGCTCGTTTTCCTCGTCTTCATCGTACTCGTCGCGGATTTCTCCCACGATCTCCTCCAGCATGTCCTCCAGCGTGATAAGTCCTGCTGTCGCCCCATACTCGTCGAGAACAATGATGATATTGACATTCGCCTTCTTCATCTCCACCATGAGCTCGGAAACCTTCTTGAACTCATAGGTGTAGTACGGCGCTCTCAGGTAATCGCGGACGGAAAATCCCTCCTTCTCCCCTGCCAGCAGAATGTCCTTGATATTTAAAATGCCAATGACATTGTCCGTCGTGTCCTCATAGACCGGGAACCTGGTGTACTTCTCCTCCCGGAATATCTCAATCAGCTCACTGTAGGTTGCATTTACGTCCACAAAGGCCATGTCGATGCGGGGAACCATAACATCCTTTGCCACGGAATCGCCGAAGTCAAACACATTGTTGATCATCTTTTTCTCTTCCGTTTTAATAACTCCCTCCTCATGGCTCACTTCCACGATGGTGCGCAGCTCATCCTCTGTGATGGACTCTGACTTCTTGTTCGGATCCACCCCGAGCAGCTGCAGTACCAGCATGGATACCTTATTGATCACGAAAATCACAGGAGTCAGAACAGTCATCAGAACAAAAATCACCCCCGCGCATCGCAGCGACATTCGCTCGGAGGAAATCGTCGCTGACGTCTTAGGGGTAATCTCGCCGAAAATAAGAATCAGGAACGTGATCACACCTGTGGCAGCACCGACCGCCTCATTGCCGAACAGCTTGGAGGACAAAAGGGTTGTAAGGGAAGAAGCATACATGTTTACGATATTGTTTCCAATCAGAATCGCACTCAGCATCTTACCAGGATTTCCCGTAACCTTGAGAACCATGGCGGCCCGCGTATCTCCGGCATCCGCAAGCGTCCTCATCCGGATTTTGTTTACAGTGGTAAGAGCCGTTTCTGACGATGAGAAAAATGCAGAGAGGGCAACTAAAATAAGAATTACCAATAATTGTATGGCGTCACTCGACTCCAAAAAAATCAACCTCTACTTTCTTTTTGCTGCCTGGGGCGTATCCCCGGGCCAGACTGTTTTTACTGGTAATTTTACACGAATCCCCTTTTTCTGTCAATCCTTGTTTTGTGGGGAGGTTCGCCTTCTGCGGCAGGTTTTCCATTCTCTCCAGGATCCCCCCCCCCCCCCCCCCCGGAACCTGCTGCCCATCTGAGCGAAACCCGGAGACGGAAGACAAAAACTCTGAGGCAGTTCTAGTCTTCTTTTCCCAGCAGGCTTCTGGCTGCCAGGATCACTGCCCCTGCCGCGATGCACAGATCACCGATATTGAACACTATCTTCTTCAGAAATCCCGGCTGAAAGCTGAAGTAATCCACCACATATCCTCTCTTAAGCCTGTCGCAGAGATTGCTGAGCGCGCCCGAGACAATCAGAGCATAGCCCGCTTTTTCTGCCCTGTGTCCCTTCTTTGTCATGAGAAAGCAGAGAACCCCGGCCGCCGCGCTGGTAAAGCAGACGGGAAGCATGCGCACCAGCTCCGGCTTCTGCCTGAGAAACTCAAAACAGAACCCGCTGTTGTGGTTTCTGTAAAGCCTAATCATCCCTCCCGTGCCCTCCATCATCCTCGGAAAGCTGTCCGGGCTCTGGTTTTCTATCTTCTGCTTCAGATACTGGTCAAGCCCAAACAGAGCTGCCGCAAGTCCTAAAATCCCCATACAATTCCTCTCTTTCCCTCTCCCGAAATTTTCCAGTTTCAGCTATGTCAGAGGACTGTGAACCCTCCGGCTGGCTTTTCTGGCTCCATTCTTTCTGTCTCCATCCTACCATGTTTTTGCTGGCCGGTAAAGCTCCGCCGGCCATTTTCTGCTCTCTTTCCGGAACTTCTCCTATTAATATTCCCATCTTTTCCTGCATATATTAAAGCAAAAACTGCCGGAGTCCTCCATGCCCTGCATTCAGCCAGATCTCTCACAGGATTACTCTGATTTTATTATACGCTATTTTTCCTTTTCTCAGACTGCACTGACCTTCAATTCGTCTGCCCCCGGATTTTCTCAGGGACAGACAGCGGAGAGCTGTTTTTCTGTTATCAGCAGTCAGTATGCCGTCTACCATATGCCTCTTGCGGAAACTCTGCCGCTGACGCTGAACCGTTTTTCCTATCCATCCATTCCCAAACTCTACACGCTTCTTGACACGTCCAGCATGGAAAGCTCCGGCATCCTGACAGCTTTTGCCCAGCCCTCCCTGGCCCTTCGGGGACGCGGGACGCTCATCGGTATTGTGGACACCGGAATTGATTACAAAAATCCTATCTTCCTCGGCTCTGACCGCTCCACAAGAATCCTGGGGCTCTGGGATCAGACGGAGGAGGGACCTGGAATTATGATGGGAAATATTCTCGAGGATATTCCCTACGGCAGGGAATATACCCGGGAGGAGATCAATCGGGCTCTGGAAGCAGAAGATCCCTTTTCCGTCGTCCCCTCCCGGGATGAAAGCGGGCACGGAACCCTGCTGGCGGGAATTGCAGCAGGAAACGAGACCGACTCTGCTTCCTTCACCGGAGCTGCTCCTGAGGCCTTTCTTGCCGTTGTGAAGCTGAAGCAGGCCAAACAGTATCTCAGGGATTATTACCTCATCCCCTCCTCCTCTGAAGCCTATCAGGAAAATGACATTATGATGGGCATAAAATACCTTCTTCTGGTGGCCAGACGGCACCGGCTGCCCCTGACCATTCTCATAAGTCTTGGAACAAACATGGGAAGCCATGAGGGGACCTCGCCTCTTGCCAGATATCTTGACACCGTCAGCGCCTTTCCCGGCGTCGTCACCGTCATCGCCGCCGGAAATGAGACCGGCTACAGCCACCACTACTTCGGGACAGTGGAGGCAGATGAAGAATTTGAAGATGTGGAGCTGCGGATAGCCTCCGGCGAGGAGGGCTTTACCATGGAAATGTGGACCCAGGAGCCGGAACTCTTCTCCGTCGGGTTCCTCTCCCCCACCGGAGAGCTCATCGGACGGATTCCAAACAACTCTCCCATGGAGCAGAGGATCACCTTTCTCCTGGAGGACACGGTTATCTATCTGAATTACCAGGTGGCGGAATTTGAGACAGGAAGCCAGCTCATTGTCATGCGCTTCGTCCGCCCCACTCCGGGGATCTGGAGACTGCGGGTCTATAATTCCCTGTACCTGAAGGGAGCCTACCATCTCTGGCTTCCCGCCCACGGCTTTCTGTCAGAGGACACCTTCTTTCTGCGCCCTCACCCGGACACAGTCATCACCGAGCCGGGCAACGCCTCCCTTCCCATCACCGTAGGCGCTTACAACCACCGCAGCGGCGGAATCTACATTCACTCCAGCCGCGGCTATACCAGGCTTGGGAGAGTCAAACCGGATCTGGCAGCCCCCGGTGTGGACGTGGAGATTCCTTCCAGCTCCGGGCTTTCCCCTATCCGCATAACCGGCACCTCTGCGGCGGCCGCCCATGCAGCCGGAGCAGCCGCAAACCTTCTGTCCTGGGCTTTCCGAAACGGCTCTTTTTCCTATATGAATACCTCCATCGCCAAGACCTTCCTGATCCGCGGCGCAGAAAGAAATCCTGTATTCACCTATCCCAACAGGGAGTGGGGATATGGGACGCTGAATCTCTATAATGCTTTTCTGCGGATGAGGGAGTAGAGTCTTTGGCCGTCCGGGAAAAATCCGTTTGTAATTTGGAAACGGCAATGATATAGTAACTATAATTTCATACAGTCTTAAAAAACTTACTTTTTCCGGAGGTGGCATCCATGACAAAAATCAGAAAAAATATCCTGCCAGCAATGATACTGCTGTTTCAGCTCTTCTTTCTATATGAGCTTATATGCAATTATAATGTTTATGTCCTCGATCCGTCCTTCCGCTCGTTTTCCGAAGATTACTGGGCGGATTTTTCTGCTGACGGAGCGGTGAAGCTTGCCGCCGCTGTGGAGTTGTTTTTTAAATGTATTTTTATTTTATCCTTCTTGTACCTTATTATGAGGAATCCCAACGCTTCCTGGAAAAGGATTGTCCTCGCCGTTTTGGCCGGCTGCGTCTTATATGGGATTCTTATGCTGCTTTTCCGTTACTTCTCTTATCACTGCCGGCTCTATATGACGCTGACGGATACGGAAATCCTTTCCATCCTCCTTCTTTTTCAGACGGCACAGCCCGGGCTGTTTCAAAAAAGGCTCCCGTAGTCCCGTCCTCTTACCCTCTCATCTCAATCATCGGCCCGCCGTTCTTCTCCAGATAAGCCCGGGTGATCACCACGGAGCCGATATTGGGATCTTTGGGTATCTCGTACATAATGTCCTGCATGAACTCCTCAATAATGGCCCGAAGAGCCCTCGCCCCCGTCTCCTTCCTGATGGCCTCCTCGGCAATCCAGGAGAGGGCGTCCTCCTCAAACACAAGCCTTACCTCATCCATGGCCAGGAGCTTTTCATACTGCTTTAAGATGGCATTCTTCGGCTCTGTGAGAATGCGCACCATCAGGTCCTTTGTGAGGGCCTGAAGGGTCACGGTGATGGGAAGCCTTCCGAGAAACTCCGGGATCATTCCGAATTTTCTCAGATCCTCCGTGGTGGCATGGCCAAGCAGATTCGGGTCGTCGTCATATTTGCCCTTGAGCTGGGCGCCAAAGCCCATGGTGCTGGACTTATTTAGCCTTTCCTTCACAATATTCTCTAAATCCGGGAAGGCTCCGCCGCAGATAAAAAGAATATTGTTGGTGTCCACAGTTGTCATGGGGGTCAGGGCATTCTTCTGGTTGGAGCCCACCGGAACCTCCACCTGGCTGCCCTCCAGAAGCTTTAAGAGCTCCTGCTGCACGGATTCACCGCTGACATCGCGGCTTGTGGTATTTTTCTTCTTGGCAATCTTGTCGATCTCATCGATAAAGATAATCCCTTTTTCCGCTCTCTCCACATCATTGTCAGCCGCTGCCAGAAGCTTGGAAATCACACTCTCTATGTCATCTCCGATGTAGCCGGCCTCTGTCAGAGTCGTGGCGTCGGCTATGGCTAAGGGCACGTCGAGAAGCTTTGCCAGGGTTTTGACCAGATAGGTCTTTCCGCTTCCCGTCGGACCGATCATCAGGATATTGGATTTCTCAATCTGAACCTCATCCTGCACACCGTCCTCCCCCTCTGCTGTCTGGCAGAAGGCTCTCTTGTAATGATTGTAAACAGCCACTGCGATCACCTTTTTGGCCTGCTCCTGGCCGACCACATACTGGTCAAGCTTTGACTTGATGATATGGGGCGCCGGAATATCCCTGATGGAAAATTCCTTCTTCCCTCCTTTTTTGTCCTGACTCTTTTTCTTCACCTTGTTCTTTTTCGGAATCTCTGTATTCAGATTCTGCAGGTTTGAAAAATCGCTCAGATTCAGATTCATGTAGGGCATATTCTGCAGCTTGCTCAGGTCCAGGCCGCTGTTTGTCACTGTGTCGAAGGCCTTCTGCATACAGTCATGGCAGAAATTCATTCCCCCAGGCATGGTGATCATAGGGCCGGCCTTGCTCTCCGGCCTGCGGCACACATAGCAGATCTTCTCATACTCATCATCAGAGCTGTCCTTCCTGTCCGGCTTCGCAGGAGCTGCCGTCTGGCTGTCCTCTGCCCTCTCATTTTCTTCTATTGAATCTTCTATTGAATCTTCTATTAAATCTTCTATTGAAACATTTTCTGTTTTATCTTTTTCTCTGTCGTCCAACATATTCTCCTCTTCTCTGGCTGGTTTTCTGCAACGCGCTGTCCTGCCCCCTCTCCGGCCGCCGTGAGGCCTGAAATCCTGCAGAGCACCCTCCGGACTGCGCAAAACCATCATACTATATTTTAACAGGGTAATCAATAATAAAGAATCCTGCGAAGCAGGGTTCTCCGCCTGCGGCGGGCCGCAGAAGCGGCATTTTCTTTTCCAACCCAGTGCGATCCCCGCTGAGCGTTTCTTATTCAACAGGAAATGAAATTTCCTATTGAATAAGAAAGCAGGAGCCCTCTTTCAAAGGCTCCTGTTTTCCTTCTGCTCCTGTTCATCTTCTCGCTCTGTCAGTTCCCCTGGCCCTGATCCTGCGCGCTGTCAGCCATGTCCTTTCTGTAGCCTAATGTCACCTGAACCTGTCTCTCCACATAGGAGCCATTGTCCAGAGACTGTACAGTCAGGGTCACGGTCTCTCCTCCTTTATAATAGGTGAGCATCTTCTGCAGATCCTCTGCCGTCTTCACGGTCTCGCCGTTGACTGCCGTGATAATGTCGCGCTCTCTCAGGTCGGAGTTGTCGGCTGCCTGGCCTTCCACAATCTTGTAGACGTAGATTCCCTCGGGCATTCCGTAGGCCTCGGCCATCTGGCTGTTGATATTCTGAATCTGAACGCCCAGATAACCCTGCTCATCTTCGTCCACAGCCACCTTCGTTGTCTTGGTCATCAGATCATCGATAATATCCTTTGCGTAGGAGATCGGGATTGCATAGCCTACGCCCTCAATCTCTGTGCTGGCTAATTTGGCCTCGTTGATTCCGATGACATTTCCATTCATATCGAGAAGGGCTCCGCCGCTGTTTCCCGGGTTAATTGCCGCATCTACCTGAATCAGGTTCTTCGTCACGCCCTCAATATCCACTTCCTTGTTAAGCGCACTGATATATCCGACCGTAACAGACTGTCCCTCGCCCAGAGCATTTCCTATGGCAATGACTCCATTTCCCAGCTTCAGACTGTCCGAATCCCCCAGAGTTGCCACCTTAATCTGTGAGAGGGAGGATTCAGGGATATCCTTGAGCTGAACGGCGATTACAGCCAGATCCGCCTCAGTGTCAGTTCCCTTGAGCGCCGCCGGCGCAGAGCTGCCGTCGATAAATACCACATTCATCTCCTCTGCATTTTCAATCACGTGGCTGTTGGTGGCGATGAGAAGCTCTGTGTCGCTCTGTCCCACGATAATTCCGGAACCTGCGCTTGGAACCTCATACTGCTGCGTTCCGAAGAACCAGTCCTGGGTGGTGTAGAGGGTCTTATTATTAATGGCCACAACGGACGGCATAGCCTTCTCCACAATGGCAGACACATCATTTCCCGTGCTGGCCTGCACCACTGTACCTGATGTCTCGGCTGCCTGGGTCTGGATCTCTGTGCTTTCCTGTGTTCCCGCCTCTGCCGAAAGCTCCGGCTGTCCTCCAAGCTTTACGGCCAGATAATTGATTCCGGCCATGGTGCCTCCTGCCACACAGCCGAACAGGATTCCTGCCGCAGCCACCCCGGCCGCTGTTTTGGCTAATTTCCCTTTCTTTCTTCTGCGCCTCTCCGGTTCATTCCCCCGGCTGTCCATATGGGCGGTATTTTCCGTGTTTCTCTGGTTCTCCTGACTTGCGTACTCATAGGAGCCGTAGCTCTGACGGCCGCTGTCCTGGCTGCTGATCCTTCCGTACATCTGCCTTGTCCCTGACTGGCTTCGGCTGCCGGCCTGACTTTCTCTCTCCTGTCCTGCCTCTCTGTTTCTGTCCGCCTGCCGGTTCTCCTGGGTTCTCTCATAATGGGTGCTGTCTACATAGGACCCCTCTATCATGTCCACATCATTTTCTGAATTTATATTTTTCTGGTTTTTTTCCCATTCATTATACATAAAAAAACACTCCTCTCTGGATTCTGTTTTCTTCTTTTTTATCTTACAGCGATAGTTTAACAGGGATTTGTGATAGAACTGTGAAAAAATTATAGAGAAATTGTGTTTTCTGCTGCCGCTGAATCTGATATACTTGTTCTGAACGGAAACTGCCGCTCTGTGACCGGGCAGTTGGGAAATATTATTCTGATGCTGCAAAACGGAGCTTCCGGTAAAATGGACAGGCAGAAGAAAAGGAGAAAATCATGAACACAAACGCAGTTGTACATATTAAAAAGGGAGAGGCCCGCGCCCTGAAGGCGGGCGGAGCCTGGATCTACGACAATGAGATTGACCGGATCGAGGGTGAGTTTGAAAACGGGGATATTGTCACTGTGCTGGATTTTGACGGCTACTGCCTGGGATACGGCTTTATCAACACGCGCTCGAAAATTACGGTGAGAATGCTGTCCCGCAGAAAGGATGCCGTCATCGATGAGGCGTTTCTTGAGATGCGCGTGAGAAATGCCTGGGAGTACAGGAAGGCCACCGTTGACACCTCCAGCTGCCGCATTATCTTTGGAGAGGCGGACTTCCTGCCGGGTATTGTCATCGACAAATTTTCAGATGTGCTGGTGGTAGAGTCCCTGGCCCTTGGAATTGACCGGCTGAAGCCCCTGATCGTGGAAATTCTGAAACGTATCCTGGCAGAGGATGGAATCCGTATCCGCGGCGTCTACGAGAGAAGCGACGCCAAGGTGCGCCTCCAGGAGGGAATGGAGCGCACAAAGGGCTTCATCGGAGAGGAGTTTGACACCAAGGTGGAGATCGTGGAAAACGGCGTCCGCTATCTGGTGGATGTAAAGGACGGACAGAAAACAGGGTTCTTCCTGGATCAGAAATATAACCGCCTGGCCATTCAGAAGCTGTGCAGAGGAAAGCGCGTGCTGGACTGCTTCACCCACACCGGCTCCTTTGCCCTCAACGCCGCCGTTTCCGGGGCCTCAGAGGTATTGGGCGTGGATGCCTCGGAGCTTGGCGTCAGTCAGGCCCGGGAGAATGCCAGACTGAACCAGGTCTCTGACCGTGTTTCCTTTGTCTGCGCCGACGTATTTGAACTGCTTCCGGAGCTTGAGAAAAAGGGTGAGAAGTTCGATGTAGTCATCCTGGATCCTCCGGCCTTCACCAAATCCAGAAGCTCTGTGAAAAATGCAGTCAAGGGCTACCGTGAAATTAATCTGCGGGGCATGAAGCTCGTAAAAGACGGCGGCTATCTGGCTACCTGCTCCTGCTCCCACTTTATGACTCCGGAGCTGTTCACCAAAACCATCCGCGAGGCCGCAGGAAATGTCCACAAACGGCTCAGACAGGTGGAGTACCGGACGCAGGCTGCCGATCATCCCATTCTCTGGGCGGCAGACGAGTCCTATTATCTGAAATTTTATATTTTCCAGGTGTGCGAAGAGAAATAGCACAGCGGAAGGTGCAGCAGAAAAAGAGAAGGCGTCTCAGCGGCTTTGCCGAAAGGGAGAGACCTTCTCTTTTGACTGGTTTTGGCTGGGAAGGCCGGGGAATCAAAACGAAAGAGCCCTCCGGCAGGCAGGAGGAAGAAAGATTCTGGAATATTCCAGCCAGTCTCAATTTATAAGTATAAATTATATAAGTATATTAGATTTCTTCCCTTTTCCTCCATTTTTCCCCTGTTTTTCCCTGTGTTTCAAAAAAATATCCAGAAAATCGCAAAAAGGTATTGCTTTTTCTCCGAAAGTCTGCTTATCTATTATATATAATACTTATTAAATAAAAGATAGTGAGGTATGGAAATGAAACCGATCAAAGAGGGAAAAGTCCGCGAGATTTATGACAACGGCGACAGCTTAATTATGGTTGCCACTGACCGAATCAGCTGTTTCGATGTAATTCTGAATAATGTTGTGACAAAAAAAGGAACTGTACTGACTCAGATGTCCAAGTTCTGGTTTGATATGACAAAGGACATCCTTCCAAACCACATGATCTCCGCTGATGTGAAGGACATGCCGGAATTTTTCCAGCAGCCCCAGTTTGACGGAAACAGCATGATGTGCAGAAAGCTCAACATGCTCCCCATCGAGTGCATTGTCCGCGGATATATTACCGGAAGCGGCTGGGCCAGCTATCAGAAGGACGGCACCGTATGCGGAATCCGCCTGCCGGAGGGCTTAAAGGAGTCTGACAAGCTGCCGGAGCCGATTTACACCCCTTCCACCAAGGCTGAGATCGGAGATCACGATGAGAACATCTCCTATGAGCAGAGTATTGCCCATCTGGAGAAGTACTTCCCGGGAAAGGGTGAGGAGTACGCCGCCAAGCTGCGCGATTACACCATTGCCCTCTATAAGAAATGTGCTGACTATGCGTTAAGCCGCGGAATCATTATCGCTGATACCAAGTTTGAATTCGGTCTCGACGAGAACGGAACCATCGTTCTGGGCGACGAGATGCTCACACCGGACAGCTCCCGCTTCTGGCCTGCTGACGGATATGAGCCGGGACATGGACAGCCTTCCTTTGATAAACAGTTCGCCCGCGACTGGCTCAAGGCGAATCCCGGAAATAACTGGACTCTTCCCGAGGATGTAGTTCAGAAAACCATTGACAAATACCTCCAGAGCTATGAGATGCTGACCGGAGAGAAGCTGGCATAAAAGAAGACTTGCAGAAGTTCCGCCTGTTTTGTTCCACCGCTGTCTGCGGAACAAAAACGGCGGAACTTTTTTCAGTTTCCTGTTATATAAACAAAAAGGACTGGCCCGGCGGCCAGTCCAAAATAGCTTTACAAAAATCACTGCATTCTTCGCACGTCTCTCTGCCTTCTGCGCTCTTCTATGAATTCTTCATAACCACGCTGCCCACTGTGTCAGCCACATGCTCACAGGTATCGGCGCATTTTTCCAGATAATCGTATATTTCTCTCCAGGCAATAATCTGGCGCACATCCGTTTCCTCTGTGTGGAGCTTTCTCATGCTGGAAATATAGAGGGAATCGGCCTCCTCCTCCAGAGAGTTGATATTTATAATCTCCTGCTTCAGCTTCGATGAATGCTTGAAGTCGGCGAATTCCTTCAGAAGATTGTAGACTCCTTCACAGCAGCGGCTCATCACATCCACCAGAGGCAGGGCCTCGGGACGGATTGTCTGCACATTATTGATATAAATGCGGATTAAAACCTCTTCTACCTTGTCTGTAACCTCGTCGATCAACTGGCTCAATGCGGCAATATCCTCTCTCTCAATGGGGGTTATAAAAGCCTTAGCCAGCTTATCAGTTATTTTGTGCCTCTGACCGTCAGCCTGGTGTTCCAGCTCATGCATCTCATCCAGACGCCCGGAAATCTCATCCGGCCTGTAATCGGAAAGAATCTCCTTCAGAAGACGTGCCGCCTTGACAGAATAATCCGCACATGCAACAAAATTATCAAAATAAAAAGCATCCTGTTTCTTTGACATCCTGGTACCTCCCTGTTATCTAACCTTCACTTCCTCACTCTATCCAAACACGTACATAAAAATCTTAGCCATCACAAAGCTGATCAGGCCGCAGCCCGGAAACGTAAAAATCCATGTCAGCATCATGTCCTTTACGATTCCAAAGTTGATGGCTGAAATCCTCTTCACAGCTCCTACACCCATAATCGCACTGGTCTTTGTATGGGTTGTGGACACGGGAATACCGAACAGGCTGGAAAAGAGAAGGCACATAGCTCCGGCCAGATCTGCCGAGAAGCCCTGATACCGTTCCAGTTTAACCATATCCATTCCCACTGACTTGATAATCTTCTCTCCTCCCACGCTGGTTCCAAGTCCCATGACAATGCTGCACAGAAGCATGAGCCAGACGGGAATTTCCATGCCGCTCACAGAGCTCTGTCCATTTGAAAAGGCAATTCCCAGAAACAAAACGCCGATAAATTTCTGTCCGTCCTGAGCGCCGTGCATAAAACTCATAGCTGCGGCTCCGATAATCTGGGCCACACGGAAAAAGCGGTTAGCCTTTCTCCTGTCAAGCTCCCGGCAGAGAATCGTAATTATTTTACAGATCAGCCATCCGGTAAAAAAGCCAAGGGCCAGGCTGAGAACCAGTCCATAGATAACCTTAATCCACTCGGATCCGTTAATTCCGGCAGTTCCATGCTGCAGCGCAATAGCCGCACCGGAAAGTCCTGCAATCAGGCTGTGGCTCTCACTGGTGGGGATTCCAAAGAAGGATGCCGTCACGCTGTAAACTACAATCGACAGCAGCGCAGCGCACAGGGCAATCATCGCATAATGTGTATTATTTCCGAAGTCCACCATATTGCTGATGGTCGACGCAACAGCGCTGTTCAGCTGCGTCATGATAAAAACTCCTAAAAAGTTAAACGCAGCGCTCATCAAAATAGCTCCCCGCACGCTGAGGCAGCGAGTTGTCACGCAGGTGGCAATCGCATTCGGCGCATCTGTCCAGCCGTTTACAAAAATAACCCCCAGCGTGAAGAGAACCATAATGCAGAGAATGGGATTTCCTGCCATATCCTGCCAGAAGTATGAAAATGATACCTCCATAAAAGCTCCTTTCTGAAATGTACAGTATTTATTTGGTACATTTTTTGTCTGTGACTGCTCTTATTTTTATAGAATGCCGGCATGCAGCCTATAAAACAAAAGCGGCCGGCGCGTATCTTGTCATTTCTTTCCGTCAGCTTCAAGCAAAACCGAAAGCTCACACAAAAAACGCTTTCTGCGGGGCAGTGCAGGCGGAAGACACGGGGCGGTCCATCCTGTCCCATACGCTGCCAGTGCAAATGCTGCGGCAATCCCTATCAGAATACTAAGACACGGCGGCATTCTCACAGCTGAAAGTCCGCTATGATATACAGCCGGCCGGCTTTTCCAAGCTCCTTCAGCATCCCCTGCGCTTTCATTATCACTCATATCTCCACGCACCCAGCCCGGTTCCATCTGGCCTGCGCCTTCCTTCTGATTCCAGAGGACGGTCTGATTCCAGAGCCCTGGCTGGCCGCATAGCCAAATATTCTGTTCCAGCTGCTCTGCGTGCAGACAAATAGGGAGAAAAATAAGCACCAGAACAATAAAAAAAGCCGCGGCAGCAGCCCTTCCTTTCCGTTCCATCATTTTCCTCCCTTCTTTTCGACAAATAAAACATATCATCAAAAATACGAGCTGTCAATATAACTTTTGAAGAGCTTTTCTATTTTTTACCTCTGCGATTTTGTTTCTCCCATTGCACCGGAGGCGGTCCCACAGCACAGCGGAGCCTGCTGACCCTTCTGCATCTTGGAAGCCTTATCTGCCAGGATAATCTTCTTCCTCTCATTCCCGGCAGAAAACTTCATAGTCAGATACCCTTTTCTCCTCAGGCTTTTCAGGAGGGAAGAGATGGGATGGCAGATTCGGATAGTCCGGCCTTTCCGCCGGCTCTGCCCTTACTGCTTCCGCTCCTATTGCCGCCGCAAATTTTAACTGAAAATTTCTTGACAAATCAGATGTATCCTATATAATAAAAGGGCTTGCGCGGAGGGTCTATCATTCGTCAGAAATGATAAGCTGGATAAGGCACGGACTGAAATGTCTGTTCTTATCCAGCTTTTTTTGATTTATCGGCTTAAACCAGCCAGAAAGGAGATTTTCAATGAACAGAATTATTACCATCGGACGGGAATTTGGAAGCGGCGGACGGGAACTGGGTCTTAGGCTGTCTCAAAAACTTGGCATCGCCTATTATGACCAGGAAATCATTACAGAAATTTCCAAACGAACAGAGCTTTCAGAACAGTATATACGGAAAATGTCCGAGAAAAAACCTGTGTTTTCCTTCCCGTTCCATATCGGAAGGAGCTTTCACTATATGCAGAACTCCCCATGGGATTTAAACCTTTCCATCTTCCGGGAACAGTCCTCCATTATCCGGGAAATGGCTCAGAAATCTGACTGTGTGATCGTAGGGCGCTGTGCAGACGACATCCTTCAGGAAATGAATCCTCTCCGTGTCTTCGTCTACGCAGATATGGAGGCAAAGCTCACGCGCTGCCGCCAGAGGTCAGCCTCTGACGAACAGATGACGGACCGTGAAATACTTTCCAATATCCGAAGGATCGATAAAAGCCGTTCTGAATATTACGGTCTCTACACAGGAAAGGTCTGGGGAGACAAGCGGTCTTATGATCTCTGCATCAATACTGCCCAAATATCCATGGAGCGTGCCTGCGCTCTTTTGGCTGAATTTTTCCGGTAAGCGCCGGTTTATGAATTTGGAGGTTATCATTTTATGAATTATAAGGAGCTGTTCTCAAAAACGCCGCCCACAAAGCTGTTTTTTACGGCGGCTATTCCCGGTTCCATCGGCATGCTGGCTTCGGCCCTCTATCAGACCATCGACGGCGTGCTGGTGGGACGGATTCTGTCGGGGAATGCGTTTGCTGCCCTGAACCTGGCCATGCCTTTAGTCATTATCAACTTTTCCCTGGCTGACCTGATCGGCGTGGGATCCGCCGTTCCCATTTCCGTCCGCCTCGGTGAAAAGAAGGAAGCGGAGGCCAACAATATTTTTACCAGCGCCTGCCTGATGATTGTCATTACCGGTCTGATTCTGGGACTGGCCATCTTCCTGGCCGCTCCCGCGTTAATCGGCCTCATGGGCGCTGAGGGAGAGCTGGCCAGGCTGGCCGTTCAGTATCTTCGTGTATACTGCCTGTGCTCCCCCGTTACCACCATCGTCTTTGCCATGGATAACTACTAAAAAATCTGCGGCAGGGTCCGCAGCAGCATGGCCCTGAATATTGTCATGTCCGTTCTGAGCGCCGTGCTGGAATTTATTTTCCTGTTTGTGTTCCGCTTCGGAATCTGGGCTGCAGCTCTGGCCACCTGTACCAGTATGTTCCTGTGCGCTTTGGCTGCGCTGTACCCGTTTTTTGGCAGAAAAATGCAGCTGAGATTTGTCCGCCCCAGACTGAACCGAACTATGATAAAAACCATCGTCACCTGCGGCAGCCCCAACTTTTTAAATAACGTGGCAGGAAGAATCACTTCCATCATTATGAATATGATTCTTCTGCGTGTGGGCGGCGCGACGGCGGTTTCCGTCTACGGTATCCTCATGTTTGCCGACGGCTTCGTGCAGCCTCTCCTTTACGGTATGTGCGATTCCCTGCAGCCTGCTGTGGGATATAACTGGGGAGCCGGAGCTCTCAAGCGGGTAAAAGATATTGAGAAGCGCTGTTTTACGGCCGGAGCCATCCTTTCCATCGCTTCCGCCGTGGTCATCTTCTGCTTCCCGCTTCCCATTGCCAGCCTGTTTACCCAGAACGCCGACCAGGCGCTGCTCGACATGGCGGTTCCCGCGCTGAAGCTTTTCAGTTCAGCCTATTTAATCCGCTGGTTTTCCTTTGCCACCCAGAGTTATATGTCCGCAGTGGAAAAGCCTGTTCCCGCTATGATCATCTCCGTCTGCACGGCAGTGGTCTTCCCTCTGCTGATTATCGCAGTACTTTGGCCTATGGGCCTGAACGGACTGTGGCTCAATGTCCCGGCAACTTCTCTGCTGGCAGCGATTCTGGCATTCTTCATCCTGAACCGGTTTGAGCAAAAGGAAATGAGAGAAGCGGCCCGGTAAAACACTAACCTATAGCCGATGACTTGTGAGTAATCTGACAGGCTCCTCCTTACAGCGACAGTTTTATCAGATTTATCAGTTTTATGGTTAAATCTGTCTGCTGCGGGAGGAGCCTGTCCGTCTCACGGCTCATGGGCTTTTTATTTTTTCGGCAGCCGTCCACAGCTTTTCACAATATAAAAAACTCCGGTATCTACAGATTTGTGCTTGACTTCCTTCATATATTATATTACATTTGTTGTATTGTATCAGTTATGTTACATATGTTATGTTACATTCGTTGTATTAATTTTATCACTTTTGTCGTATTACATCAGTTGCATAAAAAGACTGGAGGAACTGTGTTTTGCCGCCGAAGCCAAAAATTACAAGAGAAATGATTTTGAAAGCTGTTTTAAACATTACACGCAGGACGGGTTTTGAAGCAGTAAATGCCAGAAGTATCGCCCATGAACTGCAGTGCTCAACACGCCCTATTTTTACCTGCTATGAAAATATGGAAGAACTGAAAAAAGAATTTTTAGATTATGCTTTTGACTTTTACAGTCGGTATGCAGAACATTACAGCCAGACTGCCGATGGAAATCCCTGCTTATCTCTCCCGCTTTCTTATATTGCATTTGCCAGTGAAGAAACCTTTCTGTTCAAGCTCCTGTTTGTGACAGATATAGACTTAGATATGAGGGATGCAAATGATTTCTATACAGAGATTGGCAATGAACAGAAGGCTGAGACCTTCTCCGAAATGATTGGAGTGGATTTAGAAACGGCTAAAAGAATTTTCCTGGACCTGTTTCTTTACAGCCACGGCATCGCTGTCCTGACTGCATCCGGAAAGCTGGCTCTCCAACGAGATAAAATCGAAGATATGGTGCAGCGTTTCTTATCCGCATTAATCAATCAGGAACATGCAGAGAAAGTCTGCTGACAGCTGCTGTTTTTCAGTTCAAACGGAGGTGTCTTATGAAAGCAGCCAAAACAGCTGAGTATTTAACAGATTTTTATAGCCGCTATGATGAGGAACGCCGGCTTTTGCTCAGACACGGCACGGTTGAATTCCTCACGACGATGCGCTATATCGAAAAGTACATCAAACCCGGTGACCGTATTCTTGAAATCGGTGCAGGAACAGGACGGTATTCCCATGCGCTGGCACACCGGGGATACCGGGTTGATGCGGTGGAATTAGTCGACCATAATATAAAAATATTCCGCAGCCATATAACGCCTGATGAGAACGTATCCATTACCCAGGGCAATGCCTTGGATTTATCAATGTTCCCTGACGGCCAATATGATATCACCCTGTTATTGGGCCCTCTTTACCATCTGTACAGCATAGAGGACAAGCGGCAGGCTGTGAGGGAGGCACTTCGCGTCACAAAAACAGGCGGCATCATTTTTGCCGCATATGTGATTTCTGACGGGTGCCTGCTGGACGAGGGATTTCACCGTCAGAACATCCATGTGGCGGAGTATGTAAAAAACGGACTGCTGGATCCGGAAACCTTTGCAGCCAAGTCAGAGCCAAAGGATATATTTGAGCTTGTCCGGAAAGAGGATATCGATGATCTGATGTCCGTATTCCCTGTAACCAGGCTTCACTATGTGGCATCAGACGGCTGTGCTCTGTTCATGCGGGAGGCCATTGACAGGATGGACGAGGAGATGTTTCAGTTATTCTTAAGCTATCACTTTGCCACCTGCGAGCGTGAAGACTTGT
This sequence comes from Clostridium sp. AM29-11AC, assembly GCF_003480545.1. NCBI lineage: Bacteria > Bacillati > Bacillota > Clostridia > Eubacteriales > Clostridiaceae > Clostridium > Clostridium sp. AM29-11AC. The sequence continues at coordinate 18,122 of NZ_QUJI01000008.1, read as the reverse complement.
CCGGTGTCACAAGCCATGCCCTGGACATTTTTCAAAAGGAGTCAGGGAATTTCTTCCCGGAGTATCTGCAGAAAAGACAGCAAGAATGATGAAAACATCCCCCTCTCTCTGTGTTATAATTCCTCTCTGGCATCTGGCAGCGGGATGGAACATCCCTTACCGGCTGTCAGGAAGAACAGCCATCAATGGATTGCAGCAGAAAGGAGGAAGCGAAATGCACAGACAGACAGTACCCATTGTCTCTGAGGCACTCTTCTATATTGAAGAAAATCTGGACAGCCGGCTGGATCTTCAGACAGTTGCGTCAGCCCTGCACTGCTCCAAATACCATCTTCACCGGAGCTTTGCGAAGACAGCCGGACTGACTATCCATGATTACGTCCGGAGACGGCAGCTGACAGAGGCGGCAAGGCTTCTGGCGTTTTCCAAAAAACCGGTGATTGAGATCGCCCTTATGAGCGGATACGAAAGCCAGCAGGCATTTGCAGGCAGCTTTAAGTCCATGTATAAGATGACGCCCGGCGAATACAGAGCAGCCGGAGCATTTTACCCACTGCAGCTGGAACTTCGTTTGACTGGAGGGCCAATCAAGACGGACTTTTCAAAAGACGATATACGGTTTGCCGCATCAGCGGATATAGACAGCTGGATGGAGCTGGTCCGCCTTTCCGTTGACGGATACCCCTGCCTGAGGGAAGGGGAATATCTTAACAACCTGTACCGCCATATTTCCGAGAGGCAGGCGTTTATCCTGGAACGTGCAGATATGGCGGCCGGCATCATGGCATTTTCGGCTGACACCGGAAGGATTGAGTTTTGGGCCATTCATCCCCAGTACCGCGGTCTGGGCATGGAACAGATTTTTCTTCGCAGGCTTTCCGAGGAGCTGCCTCAGGGACAGGAAATCAGCCTGACCACATACCGGGAGGGCGATAAGGCAGATACAGGATACCGGAAGGAGTATCTGCGTCTCGGCTTTTCGGAAAAAGAACTGCTGACAGAGTACGGTTATCCGACCCAGCGCCTGGTACTTTTGCAAAACTATAAGGATCAGGAGGAAACAGCCAATGCCTGAAGCTCAGAATAACTGGAGAAGGAAGACCATCCTTTTCCTTGTCAGTCAGAGTGTCACTCTGCTTGGCTCGCAGATTGTCCAGATGGCAGTCGTCTGGTATGTAACGCTCCACACAGCAAGCGGAGTCTGGGTGGCAGCTTTTTCGGTATGCTCCTATCTGCCCCAGTTTTTCATCTCCTTCTGGGGAGGTGTCTGGGCAGACCGGTACAGCCGAAAAAGGCTCATTATCTGCGCAGACGGGGGAACAGCAGCTGTCACCCTGGGAATGTTCATCCTCCTTCCTCATATTTCTCAGAGCGGCATGCTGCTTCACCTGCTGCTGGTACTGTCCGTTCTCCGCTCAATCGGGGCAGGCATCCAATCCCCTGCTGTAAATGCAGTCATCCCCCAGCTTGTCCCAAAAGAGCATCTCATGCGGTACAACGGCATCAATGCCTCCATGCAGTCTGCCGTGCAGTTTTCCGCTCCTGCTGCGGCAGGCGCAGTGCTTGTCATGGGATCCCTGCGTTCCATACTGCTGATTGATATTTTTACGGCAGGCATCGGCATCGGGCTGTTTGCCTGTGTGGGGCTGCCGGGGCAGGAGAAAAAAGTGATACCTGCTTCCGCATTCTCTGATATCCAGGCCGGCATCCAGTATGCCCTCTCACAGAAAATCATCGGCGGATTCCTTATGATATATGGGCTCTTTACCTTCTTATGCGTCCCGGCAGGCTATCTCTCAGGACTGCTCGTAAGCAGAGTCTACGGCGATACCTACTGGTATCTGACGGCCACTGAGTTATGCGGCTTCGGCGGGATGATGGCAGGCGGACTTTTGATGAGCGCCCGGGGCAGCTCTCAAAAGCGCAGAAAAACCCTGGCTGTCTCCATGGCAATATTCGGCGCAATGTCAGTGGGCATGGCCGCCGCAAAAGATTTCGCACTGTACCTTGTCTTAATGGCTGTCTACGGAGTGGCGCTGACGGCTGTGCAGACAACCATCACCACTTCTCTTCAGGAACATACAGAAAGCTCCATGCAGGGGCGGGTATTCGGCTTTATGGGCGCAATGTATGCCGTGTGCTATCCTGCAGGCATGGCGATTTTCGGCCTGATGGCAGACTGGATACCACTGCAGTGGAGTATGGCCGGGGCCGGAGTGGTTTTGATTTTAATGGGAGGGGGAATCGCGGCGGGGGAGATGGTGGAGGAAGGGTAGAGTCCACTTTTCCGTCCCATTATGCTCCATCACCTCTTTTGCTGCCATTAAGCCATGGGAATAGAGTATTCGGGGATTTTGTCAACAGGTCCAAAACTTGACACTATCACATAGAGACACATAAATCAACCCCGGAAATGCCCATTTTATCAGCATTTCCAGGGTTCTGTCCGCTACTCGAACTCGGCGTGTTCCTTGCCAATCTTAACTATATTTGTTTAGTTTTTATGCAAATACACACCATTTTTTACTTCAATTACATCAATTATTCTGGCTTGCTGATTTTCCGTTGCCAAAATGTTGCCATATTATTTATTCTGAGCACCATCTTAAATAAAAAGCAAAGAATGGATCTGTTATGGTTAACATAGCTTCATCTTTATCCCAATCAATTACCGGCGTAGACGCACCTGCATCATATGATATTTCCGCAATCTTTTCTAAAACTCTAGAAATCTCATGCAACTGAGGGACATCATCTATTATTTCTTTTAAACAACTTCTAAATTCTTCATAACTTATAGAAACGACCCCTGGTTTCATACTTTTTAATCCCTCCATAACTACACCATATATATCTGTCTTTTTTCCGCTTTTCAGCTGTCTATGTATCCTATCTGAACGTTGACGAGGTCCTCTAGCTAATTTTTCAAAAAGTTCTCTTCCACTGATTTTGGCAATTTCTTTAAATATTGTACTTAATGCAATATCATCTCCCAATTTGATTCTTTGTAACGATTTCTTTTCTATTTTATATTCTTCACAAATCTTTTTACAAAACTCTTGCATTAAATGTGGACTCCCCATAGCCTCTTTTGCCATTTTCATTATTACCGAAAAAGGCACCTCAACATGTAACTCTTTAAAACCCTTATTAGCTATTTCCATCAATTCTTCATCTGACCATGCAGGAATTTCAAACATTTCTATCCGTCCGGTCATTTCTCGCTCAACCTTCAATACATCAAATTTTCTACTTGGAATTGCAATGAAAATTACAGGTAATCCATGCATTATTGGAGATTTTAATGCTCTAACGAGTTGAGTCTGTATATCTCTTTTTCTATAATGAAAGTCATCGACAATTAAAGGTATATTATTATCCGTAAGATATTTAATGCTCGCCATTTTATTACTCATTTTACTTGTAGATACTACACCTTTTAGTCTACCATGTTCAATTTTTACACTACCTTGGGGCCTCGCCTCTGAAAAACAAAATTTCAATTGCCCTTCCGCTCCTGCTTCAACAGCAAAATTTACACCAGACGTATTTTGATCTTCATACTGTGTAGGCAATTCTAATTGTGAAACAATGTTATCCCAAAATGATTCTTCATCAGATATTTCTCCACCATCAACCCATATACTATCATTTCCACGATTATATACTTTTTCGGCTAAAACAGTTTTTCCCATTTTAGTCTGTCCTGTAACAATCATCAATTTACAAAGGTTCCTTTTTGCTCGCATTCTTTTCACTTCTAAATTATAACTGTCTCTCGGATTATACGTATACGTTGGCACTCCGCCTGGCGTAAAAACCTCATAAAAATTCATTACTCTACCCTCTTTTTAATACTGCTTGACAACAATCCAAAAGTTTAAAGTTAATATATTGAAAATATGACAGGTAATCCTATGGAATACCTGTCATATAAAATAACCCGTGTAAAATATTCAATTATTCAAACTCGACAACTACTAATCAATTTTGTTTAGGGATTATTTGCTATCATAGTTGTCTTTCTTTTGATTATTTGACCTATCCATATTATCCTGCCTGTATAAGGTAATGTTATCATTTTGTTATCGCTGTTGATAACACAACTCAAGCAACTGTGGATAATAGCAATATGTTCCGATACAAATTATAAGCAACTTTGCTTAGAAAATCAACATATTTTTAATTTTCGTTCTGTAATGTTGCATCAGATAATCTGCAATACAGATTGTCCTCTCCTTCTTCCCTATATGTTTCAAAGATTCCTTCAACTACAATCTCTGCATTATCTTCCGGATACTCCTCTGGATAAATATGTGTACCATCTCCCCATACAAATTCCATTCCCTGAGCACAACAGGCAGTTGCATCCTGAATAATGCAATAAAAGTAATATTTTTTTGTAGCCTCGTAATATGTAGCATAGAAATTTCCATCGATTCGGAACGTTTTTCCTTCATATTCTTCAGGTGTAACCATCATCTGGTATACTGTTGCATATACCAGATCACTACTCATTTGCGTAAGGTCGTAATCAACAGTTCCCTTCGTTTTTTGCGTACCTTCTGTATCTTTTATAGCATTTTCCGTTCCCTTACTTGAATCGTTACTGGACAAAAGATTCTTATTGTCCGTTGTTTTGTCTTTATTTTCATTATTTATCTGCTCGTTTATTATCTTATCAACAGAATTTGCCGTAGTGATATTTTTCCCACCAACACTCTTTTTATTACTACATCCAGTCATCAGTAAAATACACAAGAACAGCATCATATATTTAATCAACTTTTTCATGAGCGTCCTCCTATTTTTCCAATAGCACAACTAACCATAAATGCTACAATATCGATTGCCACTATCGTTGATCCTACCGGAGTTCCTGCCAGAATAGACAGTAAAATCCCAATCACTGCACAGATTACCGATAATATAACAGAGCATATCGTAACGTTAAAAAATGTCTTGTATACTCGCATTGCAGACAATGCCGGGAATATCACCAGTGCAGAAATCAGCAACGAACCGACTAAATTCATTGCAAGAACAATAATCACTGCTGTAATAACAGCAATTAGCAGATTGTAAAAATCGGTTTTCATTCCCGTAGCTTTTGCAAATGTTTCATCAAATGTAACACAGAAAATTTTATTGTAAAATATAACAAAAACAGCCACTACAATAACTGACAAGACGCTACATAATAACACCTGTTCTTTTGTCAATGTCAATATGGACGTTGAGCCAAACAATGTACTACACACATCTCCTGAAAGATTTGGCCCTGTAGCGAACAGATTCATCAGCAGATAACCGATTGCCAACGCTCCTACCGAAATCATAGCAATCACTGCATCTCCTTTTATCTTTGTGTTCTGTCCTGTCCGCAATAACAAAACCGCACAAATAACCGTTACAGGCAAAATAAATATCATATTATTTGTAAAATTCAAAACGGATGCTACTGCCATAGCTCCAAATGCCACATGAGATAAACCATCTCCTATGAAAGAAAAACGCTTCAATACCAAAGTAACACCAAGCAAAGAAGAACAGAGTGCAATCAACACACCAACAATCAAAGCATACCTCACAAATGGGTACTGAAAATAAAAAATCATTTTATCAATCAAACAGTACACCTTCTCTCATTCTCTCATATTCCTGCTTCGTTCCATAAAATACTTTTTCTCCAATGTGTAAAATATGGCTGGCATATTTCATGGCTGCTTTTATATCGTGAGAAATCATAATAATCGTAATCTTATCTTCCCTGTTTATTTTTTCAACAATACGATACATCTCATCCGTTACTTTCGGATCAAGACCAGATACCGGTTCATCTAATAATAATATTTTTCTGGTTGCACATAATGCCCTTGCAAGCAAAACCCTCTGTTGCTGTCCTCCTGATAATTCCCGATAGCATCGGCTTTTAAGATTTGTAATCTGCAACTTTTCCATCATTTCACTTGCACGTTTTTTCTCTGACTTATTATAAAATGGTCGCATGCCCACACGATTTTGGCATCCGGAGAGAATAATCTCTCTCACGGATGCTGGAAAATCTCTTTGTATTATCGTCTGCTGTGGTAAATATCCGATTTCATCGCTCTTTACTCCAAATTCAAACGTGATCTTTCCATGAATGGGCTGTTGCAAGTTTAGCAATGTTCTCATCAAGGTTGATTTACCAGAGCCATTTTCTCCGATTATGCAAAGATAATCTCCATCTTTCACAGAAAAGTTGATATCTTGCAGCAGCACTCTGCCATCATATCCAATCGCCAGATTTTGACAGATAATCTGTTCCATAGCTCCTCCTACTGCAATGCCTCCTGCAAAACATTTAAGTTATTTTCCATAATTGAAAAATAAGTCGCTCCTTTTTTCACATCATCAGATGTCGTTGACTGCATAGAATCTAATGTTAAAATACCCTGATTTTTTTCTTTGGTATTCTCAATAATTGTTTTCGCAATTTTCTGGTCAGACTTTTCGATTGTCATAATATTTTTCAATCCAAGTTCATCTGTCTTTCCTGCTAAAAATGTAATTGTTTCAAAGCTGGCTTCTGTCTCCGCTGAGCATCCAACAAAAGCTGCATAATAATTTAATCCATAATCATCTACCATATATCGGAACGGAAATCTGTCCCCAAATAACAGTGTTTTCTGTGAAGCTGAATCTACTGTTTCCTGATACTTCTTATCCAGTTCATCCAGTTTATCTGTATAAGCCTTTTCATTTTTCTGATAAGTATCCGCATTTTCAGTATCTATTTCAGCAAGATCATCAGCGATTGCCTTGCAAAGAACTTTTGCATTTCTTAAAGAAAGCCATACATGCTCGTCGTATTCTGGTTCTTCCTCGGCTCCATCTTTCTCCTCTTCTTCCTCTGCTTCCATGCCTTCAACAACCTCTTCTTCTTTTACACTGCTTCCAAGCACATCTAATAAATTTATGACTTTCATGTCTTTATTAACAGCTTCCTTTAATGCATCTTCTACCCATGCATCTGACTCCCCGCCAACATAAATAAAAAGGTCACAATCAGAAATTTTCATAATATCATCCGCAGTAGGCTGATAACTATGCAAATCTACTCCATTGTCAAGAAGCATCGTAAGATCCATGTTAGATACTTCATCTCCTGCAATCTCTTTCACCCAGTCATATTCTGGAAATATGGTTGTAACAACTTTAACCTGCTTATCATTATTATCTTTTGCCTGTGTATTGGTATTGGAATTATTTTGACCGCAAGCAGAAAGACAGCACACTGCCATAACTGCCGCTAAAAGAATAGAAATATATTTTTTCATTGAATAAAACCTCCGTTTTTATCTTAACTTTTCTAAAAAAGGGTACAAAAACAGAAAGGTACACCCTTAGGACTACCCTTTCCGCCTTATAAAAAAGTTTTATTCAATTGTTTAGTCTTACCTTTTGACTTACAAGAGATGTATCAGAAACAAGTAAAAACTGACCTACTATCAATAATGCAAACAATATACACACAGGATTTACGGTCACAATCGTAATTGCACCGTTCCCTATGTTTTTTAATGTCTGCTCTGCCTGATGAATATTGGCACAAATCGGACAGTCTTCGCCTGTACAGTGATGATTTTCTTCTTTTACAATATAGAAAAGAGAAGCAAATGTAACAAATAAGAATAAAATGCATACTGCCATTGAAAATACTCTTTTTTTCTTCGTATTCATTTGTTTCTCCTTTCCCACAATCACACTGTGTTTTTAATTTTGTGTTTTCTTGCATTCACTGCATATTCCATAAAATACGGTACGCAGAGAATCCATCTCAAAACCATGATGTTCCATCATATGTTGTTTCAGACTTTCCACTTCATTACACTGCAAGTGAATTAGCTTTCCACATTTTTCACATTTACAATGATAGCATATCATCTGATTTTCTTTTTCATGGCTGCCTATATATTCAAAACAGGCACTACTGGTTCCGTCTACAACATATTTAGCAACCAGACCTTCTCCGACCATTTTTTCCAGATGGCGATAAACAGTTGTGGTTCCAATGGATATCCCCTTTGTCTGAAAATATTCACAAATGTCATTTACGGTAACATGGCTGCCTTGAACTGATTTCAAAAAGGTAAGTAATTCGGTCATTTGCTTTGTCTTATAGGGTGCTTTCGCCAAATCCATCACCTCACCTTTCAATTTGAAAACCTTTTTCATTTTATCATATTATTTCCTTTTGTCAATATAATTTGGAAATCATTTTCATTTTATTATTGATAAATAAGTTCTCTATCCACAATCTCCCTCGCACACGCCTGTATGTTATTCATTCTACCTACCCATTCCCAGGCATTTTCTGCTTTCATCTGCTCTGTGATTCCCTGTGCCTGCTTCATCTGCTCTATGATCCCTTCAAATCGCTCTTGTGCCTGTTCCTCTATATCTGCCAGATAGCTGTTCAGTCTGCCACTCATGAGCAAATCAAGATATACATTCCTACGGTATTCCTTCAAATACTTCAAATGTCTTTGTCCCCATACACCAACAAATCTCTGTTCTTCCTCCTTCGGCAAGGTAAGGCAGGGGATAAAATAATCCCCATATCTGATATAAGTGCCGCCCATTTCTTCAAAAATTGTTTTCTTCATAATCTGTTCCACCTTTCTTATCGCTCCATATCCTTGAACTTCTTCTTTGTTGACCGCTTCGGCTGCTGTCTGCCTTCCTGCTGATAGCTGTGCATTTTTTTCAACACACTTGCCTTTGTCGGCGGTTCTGATGTCTGTTCTTTTTTCTGTGCTGTCTGATTTTTCCACTCCCGCAGCTCCTTGTTATATTCCCTGACCAGCTCCTCTGATTTGTGATACGCCTTTGTAAAGGACTGAACATCTGGATAACCTGCCTGTTTTACGTTCTGCTCCATATCCGTGTGTATCCGCATCTCCTGCTTCTCTGCCTGTTCAATTTTACTTTCTAAAGACTTCCGTTCTTTTCCTTTGAAAAATCCCTTTGTTTCGGAAAGCTGTTTCTTCAGAGAAGAAATCTCCTGCTGTGTGTGTTTCATTTCCTGTGACTGCTTCTGGATCGTCTCCATCAATATCCACATATCATTCCATTCCTGCAAATCAATCTTCGGTACTGGCTTCGGCGGCAGCTTAAATTTGAAAATCATCTCCTGCAAAATGTCTTTCGCCCCACGGATAATCTGTCGGAGCCTATCTGGCAGCCAGCCGTGTGTCCTTATAGATTGTACCGTTTTGGCTGTGATTTCTTCCTGCTTTACTTTCAGAATATCTTCTTCCGGGACACCTTCCACCAATGCTACATCCACTGTCCGGTTCCATTCCTGCCTTGCTGCATTGTCGGCTCGTATCTCAGCTTCCTTCGGGTTGTTCTTCCCGATTTTCTTCGTTGCCAGATACACACCGCCCTGCTGAAAAACAGACAGCTTTTCTGATTCTTCTTTCACATGACAGTTGATGATCTCCGTGAACATTTCTTTGACTTCTCTTGTAAATGCTTTGCTCTTAAACCACTCCTCTTTCTTCGTGAAGATATGGCTTTCGTAGACTTCTCCTTTTGGGATAATGCTGCACCCTGTCCGGATGTTTCCCTGCTCATCTAAAATTTCTTTTTTCGTCCGTCTATGCTTGCCCTGTTCATCATAAAACATATTTCTGGTAGCAATTTTCACTTCGGGATGCTCCAGGATTTTCCGCTCACTGAATACCAGATGAATGTGATAATTGGTCATTTTCTTATTGTGATGAAGTGCTGCACTGCATTCCACATCATATCTTTTATGAAAGCTGTCTGTAAAAAGTCTGACCACATCATCAGGCTCGTACTCTACAAAACGCTCTGGAAGTGCAATGATAAATTCACGCCCTTCAATACATGTTCCGGTTGTTCCGCTTGCCTTAAAATCCAACTGATTCTCTCTGGCAAGATTCTTCCAGAACTCCTGTGTTACTCCATCCGTCTGGTAGGTCGCATATAAATGCTCCTGTCGTTTCGGATTGGAAATATAATCTATTCTCCCTGCCACATCGGACAGCTTGCTTTGTCTGATAAATGAATGTCTGCCTATAAGCATTCTCCTTTCCGGTTCTCGCCTGCTTTGCTGTGAGTAGGTGCATAGGCACCTGTTTACGAACTTATCCGCCTATCGGCGGCACAGCTCCCGGCAGGGCGAAATACGCTGAGCATAAATCGTCAGATTTGTGCGATGGGTGTATTTCGCTCTCAAACGCCGAGGGCTTTTGTAAGTGCTTTGGTCAGCCGTAGCTGCCTGGCTTATGCTTTTCATCTTGGGCGTATCCACCCATTTTATATGCCCGTATCCGGGCTGTTTTTCTTTTTAGATCACTCCGGTATTCTTGCCCGGACGTACTCCAGATCGCCGCAATACGGTGTTCCCACCAGATACCATTCCATTGCTGGATTCATCTCCATTCTGGTCTTTACCCACTTATCATCCACCAGCACTTCCATGCACTCTCCGCAGTGAAAGCCTGTATCTACCCATAAGTCCATGGACAGCAATCCATATCTGCCATTTTCACAGTTGTAACCTAATCTTCCTTCTCTCATTACACGGTTCTCCTTTCCAAATTTTCTCTTGTCTGCTATATACAGGGGCGTGCCACGCTCCTGTCCTTATCATCAAGGAAAAATTACCATCGAAAACTCTCCGGCACTCCACGCCTGTCCAGATATTCTTTTCTCGCCTGCTCCCGTTCTTCCTCTGTCGGAGCAGTTTTGAACTTTCCATACAGGTCACGCATTACCATCTTGTCCAGTTTTTTCTCTAATTCCTGTTTGATTTCGTTCTCGCAATCTACATCCTCCATTAAATGAAACCGAAGTAACTGCATGAATAATTCCTGTGATATTTGCACATTTTTCATTCCATCCATCCTTTCCGTGACGGTATGTGACAGCAGTGACGGTTATTTTGATACCGGCTCCGCTGTCAAAAATACCGTCACAACCGTCACGAACTGTCACGCTTTGTCTGTAACGTCTTTCCAGAACCTCAGTTTTCGTCCCTCATGGGTACGCTCGCTTCTAAAATAAATCCCATGCTCTGCATACAATCTTCCTGCAAGAACATTCAATTTTCTTGTAATCACATGAGGCTGAACTTCAACCTTGACCAACGATGCCAGCTCTGTTGCAGAACCTTCCCAATAAGAATTTTCTTTCAGAATCAGTTCCGCTATCTCATCCAACAAAGGCTCCGGCGGTTCTTTCCACAATTCCGTTTCTGCCCTCTGTAAATCCCACAACAGGGTTTCTGTATTGCGAACCAGATATAACTTCTGGTCTTGCTGATCTCTGCCGGATACCTCCATCGTTGCTGCATTGCCCGTCCGCTTTTCTTTCTGAAGGAGAAAGGCTCCGTCTGCCGCTCCCAGTAGTCCACTTGTTCCGGAAATCATGTCAAACTTATCATCCGCATTCTGCTTTCGTGTGTGGTGTACGAGCAGCATACAAAGGCAGTGAGCATCCGCAAAACTTTTGAGTCTCGCCATAATCTGATAATCATTGGCATAACTGTAATTATCTCCTCCAACCTCACGCACTTTCTGAAGCGTATCAATGATAATCAGCTTCGTGTCCGTATGCTCTGCCACAAATCTTGTAAGCTGTTCATCCAGTCCTTTTCCAAGCTGTTTGGCAGAAACAGAGAAGTAAAGATTATCCGTACTCTCTGTTCCAAACATCCGGTACAAACGCTCCTGCAAACGGCGGTAATCATCCTCCAGAGCAAGGTACAGCACCGTTCCTTTCCGGGTTGTATAATTCCAGAGCGGTGTTCCTGTGCTGACATGATAGGCAAGCTGTGCCATCAGAAAGCTCTTTCCCAGTTTTGGCGAACCTGCAAAGATATAAGTTCCGGGATAAAGCAGACCGTCAATCAACGGCTGCTTGCTCCCATACTGCGTATCAAACAGCTCGTTCATGGAAACAGTTTTGAGATAGGATGGGTCTAAGCTCAACTGCATTTCTCGCTGCATTTCCTCAAAACTCTTGATATTTCCCTCATACTCGGATATACTACTGGTAGTGTTTTTGAAAAGTGGCTGCTCCGTATCTGCGCCAACAGATACATCCGGGGCAGTCTTTTCTTTTTTATTTTCCATTCTCATCCTCTCCTTTCAGACCGCCAAGAATAATGGCAATCAACTCAATCACATTCAGCAGCTCCTCATCCACGCTGTTTCCGGCTTCAATCCGCTTTAATTCTGTAAGAACTTCTGCAAGCTCCGTTCTGAGTGCCTTATACACTCTCGGGTTGCCCTGTACCACAATCTCCTGATTCAGGCAGCGGCGGTAGCAGTATTCCTGCTTTGGCAGTCCTGATAAAGCAACTGCCTTATTGATGAGTTCATTTTCTTCGGGTGATACCCGGAATCCCACCGTGATGTTTCTCCAACGGTTTTTGTTATCTCTGTTTTTAGCTGACATTTTCAAACTCTCCTTTCCCTACGTCATCTAATCTATCTGCCATTTCCGTCTGCTTGGACGGGAACAGATGAGCATACTGATAAGTGATGTCAATGCTTTCGTGTCCTACACGATCTGCAATCGCCACTGCCGAAAATCCCATATCAATCAGCAGACTGATGTGGCTGTGTCTTAAATCATGGATACGGATACGTTTTACCCCTGCGGCTTTCGCCCCTCTGTCCATCTCGTGATGAAGATAGCTTTTTGTGATGGTAAAAATGCGGTCTTTCTTCTTCAATCCATAGAGCATCTGCAAATATTCCTGCATTTCTTCACAGAGGAACTTCGGCATCTTAATGGTACGATTACTTTTCTTTGTTTTCGGTGTGGTAATCACATCTTCTCCGTGTAACCGCTGATAAGATTTATTGATTCTGACGGTTTCTTTTTCAAAATCAAAATCAGCTGCGGTCAGTGCCAGCAATTCTCCTTCCCGGATGCCGCACCAGTAAAGCATTTCAAACGCATAAAAGGAAATTGGCTTGTCCATTATCTCGAAGGAGAACTTCTTGTATTCCTCTCTCGTCCAGAACAGCATTTCCTTATGTTCCTCACTCCCCATGTTTCCTGCTTTAGCAGCTGGATTGGAACGCAGCTCGTAATAACGCACAGCATGATTGAAGATAGCTGACAACTGATTATGCAGCGTTTTCAAGTAGGTCTGGGAATACGGTTTTCTCTTATCGTCCCGATAAGCAAGCATTTCATTCTGCCATGCGATAACCTCTTTTGTGGAAATCTCGCTGATTTTCAGCTTTCCGAAATATGGCAAAATCTTTGTGCGGATGATATGCTCCTTGGTCATCCATGTGTTTTCTTTCAGTCGGCTTTTCATGTCCCGGATATACAGTTCCGTAAATGCTTCAAAGCTCATGTCCATGTCTGACGAGTTCTGCAACTGAAACATTCGCTCCCATTCCTGTGCTTCCCTCTTGGTAGCAAATCCACGCTTGCATTTTTGCTTACGCTCGCCTTTCCAGTTGACATATCTGGACATCACATACCATGTTCCATTGCTTTCGTTCTTAAATACCGGCATCACTGCTCCCCCTTTCCCATTCCGTAGAGTCTTTCGTTGAAATACTGGCGGTTCACTCGTCCGGAAATCGTAATAAATCCTTTTTCTTTCAGCTCATCGTTGAGCCGTTTAATCAGCTTATAGGCATACGGCTTTGATACGCTCAGTTCCTGTGCCACTTCTTCGGCACAAATAAATTTGTTGTTCATCTTATCATCCCTTTCCTTGATTTTTTATTGCCGTTCTATCCGAAGGAAGTTCCAGCAGGCATCCCCTGTTCGGTGCTGTGCTGTCCCAATCTGCCGCAGCAGATCAGGTGCTCGCTTGCTTTCTGGCAAGGTCTTGGCGGTTTGTGCTGTTCGGACGGTCATTCAGTTTTATTAAACTTATTTGTTTAATTTTAATCTCATTATACTAAGCATATTTGTTTGTGTCAAGTGGCTTTCCGGAAAATATTAAACTTTTTTGTTTTATATTATATTGACTTTCATTAAACATATCTGCTATACTCCATGTATATCATGTGTAAGGAGTGAATACTGTTATGGCGATTGGAGAGAGAATCCATTTTTTCCGCCTTTTGCGTGGAATGACACAAAAATATCTGGGTACGATTGTCGGCTTTCCGGAGCGAAGTGCCGATGTACGCTTAGCACAATATGAAACCGGAACACGGAAACCCAAAGCAGAACTTACCGCAGCATTGGCACAGGCATTGGATGTTTCCCCTCATGCCCTCGATGTGCCTGACATTGACAGCTATGTCGGTCTGATGCACACTTTATTTACCCTGGAAGATGTGTACGGTCTGACTGTCAGCGAAGCAGATGAGGAAATCTGTCTGAAAGTCGATACCTCCAAAGGAAAAGAAGCTCACGAACTGCTGAAAATGCTGTATACATGGAAAGAACAGGCTGACAAGCTGTCTTCCGGTGAAATCAGCAAAGACGAATATGATAGCTGGCGTTATCACTATCCGGAGTTCGATACCACACAGATCTGGGCAAAAGTTCCGTCCCAGGAACTCAGCGACGCTCTGGTCAAAATGCTCAATGAGCAAGATTCCAACAAATAAGGGAGTTAATATAAAATGCCTATTGTTCCTATTTATCTCAATATAGACGATAAAACATATGAAGGTGTCAAATCAGGTGCCTTAGAGCTATACGGTTTAGCCAAAAACGTTGACAATAAAAGAATAGCTAAACATATTCCTACCATAACTGATGCTGCCAAAGAAGGTGCATCCAAAGCTATTGACTTTGTTCGATTACACCAAAAGGAAACCTTTATAATAAGCGGTGTCCTTGTCGTAGGCGGTATAGTTGCTGGTACTGTTGGTTACATCGCACATCGTAAGCAAAGAAAACTTGACATGCAATTTGGATTAGCTTTACAGGAGTACGTAGATTCTGCCCGTAACGGAGCTTTAAATATTGACATTTTGGATAATCTTATTAACTCCATCGAAGCAATCGAAAAAAATAATCCAAAGAAGTCTATTAACCTCAATATTTCTGCCGCTCAATTCAGTGACTTAATAAATTGCATATTTGATTTCACCAGACGTTTGGCAGAAGCTAACAATATTAGTACACGCTCCATAAACCGACCAAAATATTTTCATAAAAAAACCTCTGCTGATTTAAAATACTATTTGAATATGCAAAAACAAATTTTTGAACAGGCTGCATAAAGACGACAAAAAGCCCTTAGCTATGAGCTACTACCCACAGCTAAGGGCTTTCTGAATATGGATTATTCGTTGCACAGCCACCATTCTATCATTCTCCAACTCCAAAACCACTGGATTACAAGAATAATGGCTTTCATGCAACTGTTATCAAATTGTTATCAAAAGACTTTTTGAAATGCCGGAAACCCGCATAAACGCTGGATTTCCTAAACATTTTTGTTTATTCAAACTCCACTTTTATATTTGTACGGATATAAATAACATGTATTATGAATTCGCATTTCGGCCGTTTTATGTTATTTTATATGCATGATTCGTTTCGTTCATAATATTTTTGTAGCCAAAATGTAGCCACTCCGTTTATTCACCTCAAACTATATCAATACACTGATGTTGTGTTGGATTTTTCATATAACAAATGAATCAGGTTATATATTTTTTATTATGATATTTTTTTACTAGCTTTATAGTAATAATACATAACATTCCTTAGCATTTCAGATTTTTTCTCTTTCACTTCTTTATATGCCTGATTAACCAAATCTGCTGTTTTTAAAAACGCTGTAACTCCCGCTGCAGTTAATCCAACTTTTGCACCCGTTCTTATCAAATTTTCCAATACTCCTAACGCCTGCACAATATTAGCATCTGTTGTAATCGTTGTTATTAATCCTGCTCCTACATAACCAAGTCTTCTTCTTTCTTCTTCATCAGCTAATACACGGTTTCCAAAATTTTTTAAAACACTTGTGTTACTTGATAGTTCATTCAGTTCATTTACTTTAGGAATAACCTCTGTATCGTACAATTTAATACATTCGTACTGAAAATCATCATCCCAGGGCATTGATGTAATTCTTTCTGAAAAATTATATATTGCTGTCCTAAAATTCTCCAATGGAATCTTCATTTCTTTTTTAAAATCTAAAATCTCATCCACTGTTGCTTTTTCTAAAGTTGGCAAAGTTGACAATATATTGTTTGCAATGCCCGCATGTCTTATAATTTCTTTATCAGTTTTACTAAAATCAATAATTTTACTATTGATTACAGTGCCCACAATTTCAGAACTTATATTATCAAACAATGGATATGATTTACCGTGTTTGATTGTCCCTAACAGGTTTCCAAAATATCCCCCTGTTAATTCATCCACACTAAAGCCTGTATAAGAATAATCATATACTGTAATTATTTTCCTATCAATTAAATTTTGTATCTGTCTTGCTCCCGTTTGATTAAGCAAATTATTAAACTCTGTTTCCAAACTAGCTTTACATATTTTTTCAACTTGATGCATTTTAATCTGAGCAAAAATTTCCTGTTTATTTCTTTTATGTTTTTTTCTTAAATAAGGCATATATGGATCAATTTGTTGTGTCAAAGAATTTAATTGTTGAACTATTTCCTTAGCGTTTTCATTATCAAATGCATTTAAGAAAGGAATAAAACATGTAAGAATCTTTTCTATATCATTTGCATTAGAAAAACATTTTGGCAAATAATTGTAAATAGCATATTCTGCCATCCCGATTAATTCTATTTCATCAGCATAAAGCAATGCGCTTTTTATAAGTTTATAATCTTCTTCAAATTCCATATTACTTGAAGCAGTTCCTATTGTAAATTTCATAAATTTATATTTTCCTTTATATTAAATCCGGTACTTTATCGTATAGAATCGTGATAATATTTTTCTTTTTTGGGAATTATTATGAATACTTAAAAAGATCCAATTTATAAACATTTCGTTAAGCTTCTAATCATCAATATTGTTATTACGAAGACCTGAATCTTTATCTTGTTTAATATAATATTTCATTTGAATATTCCGGGCGATTCTGAACCGCCATTCTGGAAGCACAGTACCGCAATTCCGTTTTTATGATTCATTGTGAGTTCTATCGGTGTCTTACAAGTTCTCTTTCGGATACTCAGATAACATTCACATAACTGCAAAACCTTATAAATCAAATGACTGATTAACACCTTATTACAAACGCATCACAAAACTATTACATCTCATCACTATCGGTTACTCCTCATTCGAATTTGACTCTGCACATCCAAAATTTAAAGAAAAAAATTAAATTTTTATTTGCAATATGTCTTTTTTATCTCTATTACAGAATTTCCATTGACTTACAATGAACTGTTGCTACGAAGTTATTATAGCAAAAATCAACAAAGTTAAGAGGCTTATTTCTCTCAAACATCATTATTTTTATCTAGTCTTGGTCAAGTCGTAACCCGATGCATTATTTTCACTCTTATCATAAGCATTATTGATATATTTGAACGGGTTTGCTAAAAAAGTTTCCTCATCAACATATGCAATATAAGATCCTGTTAATGAATTTACTGTTTTACATACATCACAACTATATTTTTTTGGATTTTGATTAAAACGATTGTTATTTATGATATCATATACTTTCGATTCCTCATATGTAGTCGATGAACAACCATCTGCATTCCTATGTGTCGTTTTAAACCAATCATATCCTCCATTGTATTTCATAATAACTCCCACAACACCATTATTATGAGATGTTCTTCCTTTTCTGGTTTCATCTTTTAAACAATACTCTATTTCCCAATCTATCCATTTACTTTCTTTCATGTGTGGGGAAATAATAACAATTGTAACAGATGTATCATACATCATATCTCTCAAATTTTTCTTAATATTATCCGTTGTTGTATCAGTCAAATCAGGCGAATCACTTGTTTCTCCTTTATAATAAGATGCATCCTCCCCAAGTGCGTCAATAATATCATCTCTAAGCTGCTGAGCTTCGCTCCATTTGTATGAAATAAAAGTTTTATGGTAAGCGCCAAATATTCCTGCGGATTTCCTGATCCTCAAGTTTTGCCTATAATTGTAGA